>CALXKS010000023.1 GCA_944389015.1 uncultured Spirochaetaceae bacterium | reverse complement strand
TGATGCCATCGAGCATGGATCCGTACTTCTCAGTCTCATAGGCGAAGAATGCAGCAGCATCCCCGTCTGTTACGATCGAAGGATAGAGAAGATCGACATAGCCATCTGCAACTACGAATGTCAGCTCATAGCCTGCAAGCTTATAAGCAATGACCTCAGGAGCCTCTTCCACTACTGGCTCAACGACCACAGGCTCAGGCTCTGCTGCAGGCTCTTCAGCTTCTGTCCTGACTACAGAGATCTCCTGATAGAGCGATGCAGGGATTTCAAACGGCACAGAGGATTCTGTCCTGCTGATTCCATTCATCGGAAGGATCTCTGATTCAGTTGCTGTGACAGCATCATATGTCGTGACAGCATTTCCTGAGAGATTCATGAACTCCTCGGTGTCTGCATTCGTTGAGAATACATATTCACCTGTTCCGGGAAGGACAGCAAGCGTTGTCGGGGTATAGACCTCAAGCTCTATATCCTCGGTAAGCACAATGCTCACTGTGCCTTCAATGATGTAAAGGGAAGGTGAGGGAAGGGTGAAATCCGTCACAGCAACAGCAGCCCCTGCATTGAGATGGATGCTTCCGAAGGGCGAAGTGAAGTACTGCCCATCCTCCTTGGCCTGTATGAGATATCCACTATCCTGGATACCTGCTGAGACATCTGCTATCGTACCATCAGGAGCATATAGCGAAACGCCGTCGATGTTTCCATCCCCAAGGGACAGGGAGACTGCACCAAGTACAGATATTGAAAGCAACACCATCAAAGCCGTCAGGATTTTTCTCATAATTACCCTCTGAAGGCGAAAACGCCCTTTTATAGTTTATCACAGTATTCCGTGGACAAACTACTGCTTTTCCATTGCTGAGAGGGGAAAGAAGGCAAAAACCTTCTCGGAGGAGTCATTCCTTAGATTCTGGTATAAGTAGAGACTGGAGGCTCCGGGAAGGAAATGCATTTTTTTCTTTGCATGAATCGGGAATCGGTCCCATCTTCAATGCCAAACCAATGTTAAATAAAAGAGATAAATTATCAAGCCTTTTGCAGAAGATTTTATAAACAAATTAAATTTATTTTCATAAAAACGATAGAATTTCCGTTAATCTGTTTGATATTGTCTTCTTAATCATCCTGTTTCTCAGGCAGTACCGATGATGAGAAATCATGGGCATTGTAGATATGCTCACGTGTCAGCTTGTCTATATGCGAAAGCTCTGAGATCACAGGCTTGAGACGGGCCCTGACATTGGTCTGATCATATGGGCACACAGGTTTCACAACAGGTATATCATAGCATTCCGCAAGCCGTCTCGTTACGCTCTCCCTCGTTTCGATCAGAGGGCGGATGATGTGCATCTTGCCGTTGAAGAACTCCTGGACAGGGAGCATTGTCGAGAAGCTGGCCCTGAAGCAGAGATTCATCAGCGTTGTCTCCGCAAGATCATCCAGATGGTGGCCCATTGCGATCAGGCTGGCATTCTCCCTATCTGCATACTGGAAGAGTATGCGGCGTCTGTTGCGGGCACAGAGATAGCAGTTGAAATCCCCGTTGAATGACTCGGGGAACTGATGCTCCTCGAAGATGATCAGCTCTATGCCGAGAGCGGAGAAGTAGCTTCTGAGCTTTTCCTTATACTCTGCGGGAATAGGGTGCTCTATCCAGTCGATCATCACAGCCTTGAGCGTGTATGAGACCGGAAGCCACTTCCGTCTGACGGAAAGCGCGAGGGCCAGGGCCAGCGAGTCCTTGCCTCCGGAGGCTGCTATTACGACCTCATCATCCTTCTGGATCATCCTATATCTGTTTATTGCCTTCCCGACGCCCTTTATGAAGCGCATCACCCAAGGCGGGATGTCTCCATCGATAATGCTCTGGTATGGAAGCTTCTCACTCATCGCAGACCTCTCTGAATGCTCTCTCCGCATCATCGTCACTGATCCATTCCGGCAGGAAAAGGGAGACAGTGCGGAGCGATGAGGAGAACATCGTGCCGGCTTTGGGGAAAAGCATTCCCGCATCATTTGCGCTGACGATGCTTCCATCATCCATCCTTATCCCGATGTCGGTCTCAAAGCTGATCCTCTCAGGTATGTCTATGATCACATCGTATTCAGGGAGCTCAGGGTACAGCCCTATAAGCTTTTCCTGGATTCTCTTCTCAGTCTCTGACCGCGTCATAATATCCAGAGCTCTCTTTTCCATCGTTCCATTGCTGTCAAAAGGCTTTACCGCCTTCCTCGGAAAGGCACTGCCTTTCTCTGCCAGGGCTATGAGCGAGAACGGAGGATAGTCCGGATGCTTTCTGGAGAGGCTGTAGAAGTCGTAGTCATCCTTGAGATAGAGATCATCATAGGTTATAACGCCATCCTTCAGTGCGGAGATCACAGCTTTCTTTATCATTGCAGTGAGGCTTCTGACTCCCTTATGCCAGTAGAGTGTTCTGTACATCATGTACTTCGAGAACAGGACCTGCTCCACAGAGCTTATCGCTTCCTTGTCGAGTACGATTCTCTTCCCTGCGATATCCATCGATGAGATTATGAAGTCAGTATCCTGCCTGCCATATGGTATGCCGGCAAAGAATGCATCTCGCGTCAGATAGTCAAGCTTGTCAGGGTCGAGTGTTCCGGAGAGGATGCGTCTGTATATCATGGTCTCCTCATCATCGCACTCCCTTCCGTCCGCGATGATCATAGCAGCTGTATTCCTGTTGCCGCCAAGACTGTCGATGGCGCCACCTAGCTCATCGCTTCCGAGTATGAGATCCGCAGCTATCTCCTCATGCTCCTTGACAGCAAGCTCCTTGAGGGAATGGGCATATGGGAAGTGGCCTATATCATGCAGCAGGCATGCGGCAAGAAAGCTCATTATTCCCTCCTCTGTGAATGGAAGGATGCTGTTCTTTCTTGCGAGGGAAAGAAGGATCTCCCTTCCTAGATGATAGACTCCTATCGAGTGGCTTAGTCTGGTATGGACTGCTCCCGGGTAGATATGGAATGCCGGTCCGTTCTGCTTTATCCGTGATAGCTTCCCGACCTCATCGATTGAAATGAGCTTCCTCAGCCCCTCTGTCATAGGTATGTTTCCACAGAGAGGATCCTTGACTGTATGGACAAATCCCCTGTTGAGGACTTCAAGAGCTTTGCTTCCTGTCATAGCGGAAGGATAACACAACAATGCTCTTTGACAAAGCCGCCCTGAAGCTGTGAGAATAGGCGTATGCAGAAGATAGTCCTTTTACTGATGGCTTTGCTTTCAGCATCAATATATGCAGCAGCTCCTGTCTCAGGGAAGATCGGGCCTGTCGCGGTGGAGATCGAAGAAGGCTCGATGACCGATACAGTGCTCAAGGCAGTCTCCGAGCCTTTCACAGAGGCATGGCTTGATGAATATACGGCAGATCCTATGAAGGCTGGTGAGATACTGGCCCCGGTGCTTTCCTCCGTCCTGCCTTTGTCGAATCCGATTGCGGGAAAAGAGAAGGCCGGCGCTGTCGATATCCTCGATACAGCAACCGGCGCTGTCTATTCATTCATATTCCGCGATGGGAAGATAGCCTCATGCTATCCATCATATTCCGCGGCTTCTCCTGAACTCTGAGAGAAGCGACGCAAAGTGCTCTGCAGCCTTCTTCACAGGTTCCTCGGTGCGCATATCGACTCCTGCTTTCATAAGCGAGGCAATCGGGAATGCAGAGCCTCCGCTTCTCAGGAATGAGAGGTACTCATCCCTCTCCTTGCTGCCGCCATTGAGGACTCTCTCAGATAGTGCGATCGAGGCAGAGATGCCAGTAGCGTACTTGTAGCAGTAGAATGCACTGTAGAAGTGCGGTATCCTCAGACACTCAAGGTCGCTCACATCCTCGAATTCCATGATCGGACCGAAGTATGCCTCAAGGAGCTCTCTGTATGTGCTTCTCAGGACATCGACTGTAAGCGGCATGCGCTTCTCTGCCATCTCATGCACCTTGAGCTCGAACTCCGCGAACATCGTCTGCCTGAAGAGGGTAGCGACTATATCATCAAGATTCTTCCCGATTATATAGGCCTTCTCGCGCTCATCCGATGTTGATGAGAGAAGATAGGAGGAGAGGAGATTCTCGTTGAATGTCGATGCAACCTCTGCCTCGAATATGGAGTAGCTGTAGCACATGAATGGATTGGATCTTGCCGAATACCATGTGTGCATCGAATGCCCGCCTTCGTGGATCAGCGTGAAGACGGAGTCAAGCACCTCGCTCTCATAGTTCGTGAGGATGTATGGATTGCCGGTATAGCCTCCGGCGGAGAATGCACCGCTCCGCTTTCCCTTGTTCTCGTATCTGTCAACCCATCTGTCCTCGGTCAGGCCTTTGACGAGCACTCTGCCATACTCCTCACCAAGAGGTTTGACAGCTTCTCTTATGATCCCTACCGCGTCATCGTAGCTATAGTGGGAGACGGGACGCTCGACCATCGGGACATAGACATCCCAGTGCCTCAGCTTTTCCTTCCCGAGCGCCTTTGCCTTCACGCTGTAGTACTCATGGAGGACGGGGAAGGCTTCATGCACTGCATTTATCAATGATGTATAGACCTTTATAGGGATGTTGTCTGGAAAGAGCGCTCTCTCTATTGACGATCTGAATGAACGGGCACGGGAGGAGAATATATCCTCATTCACAGATGCGATATATAGGTCGGCAATTGTGTTCTTGTGGTCATCATAAGCCTTGTAATAGCTCCTGTATGCCTCTTCCCTTATACCCTCATCCCTGCTTTTCAGATACTTTGAGTACGTTGCATGGGTAAGCTTCTCACCTCTGACGGAGCCGAAGTCCAGTTCTATGTTATTCAGATCCATGAAGGCTTTCTCCGCTGATCCCGCAAGAGGGGAGTAAAGCGATAGCAGCCTTTCCTCCTTTTCGGACAGGACATGGGCCTTCTCGCGCAGATTCCTTCTGAGCCAGATTCTGAACTCCTTGTATCTTGGCTCCTTCATCCACTCTCTGATGCTCTTCTCGTCTATTGCTAGAAGCTCCGGAGTGAAGTATGAGATCTTCTCTGAGAACAGAGATGCAGCGTTCTGGTACATCATGTAGTGGCGCTGTACGGTGCTGTCGGAGCTGTCTGCCTCATACATGAGGAATGCCCAGCTCCCGAGCCTCTCTGCCTCCATTTCGGTGTCCCTGAGATATACAAGCGCCTTATAGAGATCATCGGAGCTTCTTCCGAGCGTGCCTTTGAAGCTCTCAGCCTTTCTGAACGCTCTCTCAAGCTTCTTCAGATCCCTTTCCCAGCTTGCAGCATCCTTCGCAAGCAGCGAGAGATCCCATGTATCCTCTGTCCTCTGATCCTTTCTCTCGATCATCTTCCAACCTCCTTGTCCAGCAGCATCTTCATCAGCCTTGCTGCCTTGCCGCGATGCGAGTAGCGGTCCTTCTCTCCCCCGGGAAGCTCTGCTGAGATCATCCCGGCCTCATCGATGAAGAATACAGGATCGTATCCGAATCCGGATGTTCCGGACGGGGCAAGCGCAATCGAGCCATCGCATGTTTCCTGTATGATATACCTTCTGTCGGGACTGAGTATGAGGCAGAGCGCTGAGACAAAGTGTGCCTTCCTGTTCTCTATTCCTTCCATGTTCCTGAGAAGAAGGCGGTATCTTCCCTCATCGCTCAGCTTCTTTCCGTTCTCTTCGCCGTATCTTGCGGAATGGATGCCAGGTCCTCCCCCCAGGGCATCGACAGAAAGCCCTGAATCATCTGCGAGGACGGGTGCATGCACTATCGAGTAGAGTGCTTCGGCTTTTATCACCGCGTTCTCAATATAGCTTGTCCCTGTCTCTTCTGGGTCGAAATCGATTCCCTCATCCTTTGGGATAACAAGCTCGTATCCTCCGAGGAGACGGGACATCTCCTTCCTCTTGTGATCGTTCCCTGATGCGAAATAAAGCTTCATGGAAAGAATATAGCGATATTCCTCTCAGTAATCCATACCGCTTTTTATGGATGACAGTAGATGCTTGATCTTGGAAATATCATTGGAGACGGTGGAGCGTGGCATGCTGAATATCTCTGCGATCCTTCCATGAGGCAGTCCTCGCTTGGCGTATCTTATGATCCTGAGCCTTTTCCTGTATATCCTCTCAGCCTTGCTGACAGCTTCCATAAGCTCTCCGAGCTTCTCCGCATCCGCCTCCTTCGTAATCGCATGTCTTAGGGTTGCTATCAGTTTCCAGTATCGTGCGGCAATGTCCTCCGCACTTTCGATCGCGTTATGGCTATCAGAGAGCTCCGATCGTCTCAGCTCATAGAAACGTGCTATTATGCTGCAATCAACCCTGAGCACCCTTGATACCCCTGCGAGGAACCTGGCATCCTCAACCTGGGGAAGATGCATCAGGTATTCAAGGAACCTTCTTCTTGTGACTTTGGATTCCAGATGCCTGGCAAGGATGTTCTCCTCCTCATTCCCGGATTCATGCCCGTTACATGCTCCAAGGATGTACCTGATTATCCCTTTCATATCCATCATCGCCATGCCTGAAGGGCTTTCTGATGTATAGGGGAGCAATGGTTCTGAGAGAAGGGTATAATCATATAGTGCCGGATCGGAGCGCAGCATCGCTATCTCAGTCTGCTCCGCTTTCTCCTTCTTCCTGATGTACCTCATGCATCTGTATCTGCAGATCTGTGTCAGATATGCTATATAGGATCTCCCCGATATGGCATAGGAACCGATTATCCTGTCTATATCCTTGATGACATCGAGATAGTATCCTGAAAGATCCTCCTCCTTTATATAGAGATTCCTCTGCGGGATGAGATATAGAAGTATTCCTGTCCGTTCCTTTACAATCGATTCAAGCGTTAGCTTTTCCTTGTCTGTGGATGCTCTGTTGTACTCAATCACCTTCTGTCCGATGAAAGCATCTGCTTCTTCCGTGAAAAATCTGTTCATCAATCCTCCATGGGAGAAACCTGCAGATTATATGCCAAGAAACAGAAAACCCCCTGAGGAATTCCCAGGGAGCATGCAGCGATGCTTTTCAATGGTACAGCTGTGTATCAGCTGATATACCCTTCAAGGAGCTTTACAAGCGTTTCCCTTGCCTCGCCGACTGAGCCCTGGACTGTGGCTCCAGCAGCATGCATGTGTCCACCTCCGCCAAGCTCCGAAGCGACCTTTCCAACGTCAATGCCTGACTTGTGCTTGGATCTGAATCCTATCTCGACGCTGTCTCCCTTGTCCTTGAAAAGGACTACGCCGAGAATTCCCTCCGCCTCAAGGAGAGAGGCGTAGACGCCATCGCTGAGCTTGCCGTCCTTCATCGATTCGCTCTGATAGGCAAAGAGGAACTTCCCGCTGAGCACCGGCTCCGCGCTCTGTATGACTGCTGCCATATCCTTTATATCCGACAGCTTCCTTCCATCATGAAGATCATCATATACATCATACGGGGAGATCCCCACCCTGCAGAATGATGCTGCAGCTTCAAGCGCATCCGGCGCGGTCTTGTCGCTCAGGAAGTGGTAGAAGCCCGAATCGGTTGCAAAGCCGAAGTACAGGAAGTATGCGATTTCCTTATCCAGCTCAATGCCAAGGGCTTTCCGTACCTCGTTTATGCATAGTGTGGTGGAAGGGGAGGCAGGAACGATATAGCTCATGCCCTCAGATGTGAATGGTATTCCTGATGAGTGGTGATCAATAACGATCCTATCAAGGCCGCTTATCTTATTGAAAGCCTCCCCAGGTCTGTCTGGGGTAGAGCAGTCAACGATTATGGCAAGAGGGGAGGTCTGGATGAATCCATCGCTTGTCTCTTTCCTGAAAAGGCCTTCATAGCGCTTTATGTCGCTTCTGAGGAATGGGCCATCGCTCAGGATCTCCGTCTTCTTGCCCATCTTCCGGAGGATCGCATCCATTGCAAGGGTTGAGGCTATCGCATCCCCATCTGGATTCCTGTGGGATACGATCACGGCTCCGGATGCATTCCTGATTGCATCCAGAAGCCTTTCATCACATTGCGGAAATATACTTGCCATCTGCTGTGATCACCCTAGGCTGGGTCTTGTTTATGACATTGTCCTTGTCGACAATGACCTCTTTGACATCTGTCAGCGATGGAATCTCGTAGCTGATACCGAGCATGAGATTCTCCACGATAGCCCTGAGACCTCTTGCTCCGGTCTTCTGCTCATATGACTGTGCTGCGATCTCATGGATAGCATCGTCTGTGAATGTGAGCTTTATCCCATCAAGCGCATAGGATGTCTCATACTGCTTGTCTTTATTATTTTCTAAA
>CALXKS010000022.1 GCA_944389015.1 uncultured Spirochaetaceae bacterium | reverse complement strand
ATACCGGAAGCTGTATATGCATATACATCAGCGACATTCGGAAAGAGGAAGATAAAGGAATATAGGAATGCATTTGGCTTCTATGTATATCGTGATGTTCCAAAGACTGTTTATCCATATGGGGTATTAACGAAAATCGATGCCCCCTATTCTTATAATATCGCATCTCGCGAGAAGGCTTTATGCGATAAACTCTATTCCATCAAGCCAGTAAAGAATCAGAAAGAGCTGCGATATCTATTATTTGACGATCTCCGAATAGATGAAGATGCATTCTGGGCCATGAATATGGATGATATTCTATTCATTGCGCCATTGTATCATTCATCAAATCTAGATCATCTAGCCAAGCTGATACATAGGGGAAGAACATGACGACCATCATCGAACAAATGCTGTCACGATACAATGCCTCGAATATCGAAGAGGAAAGGAATGCCCTGAAAGAAGTCATGCAGGAAGTTGTACTGGCAGGATTAGCTAAAGCAGGATTCTTCAAAGATGCGGCATTCTATGGAGGAACAGCACTGAGAATATTCTATGGACTGGACCGTTTTTCAGAGGATCTTGACTTCTCTTTGCTGGAACCAAACATGGATTTTGAGATATCGAAATACTTCCATGTCCTTTCTGATGAGATTCTTTCACTTGGATTAGATTTCACCGTTGAGGAAAAGAAGAAAAGCATAGAGACAGCAGAACGCTCCGCATTCGTAAAAGGAAATACCAGAGAACATCTGCTGAAATTCTATCCAGCCAGCGCTGGCCGGGTCCCATACAATGAACTAATCAGGATCAAATTCGAAGTAGATACAAATCCTCCAGGAGAATTCGGATGCGAATTCAGGACACTCCTTCTCCCTTCGCCGTGTAAAATTCGATTATACGACATCGATTCTTTATTTTCGGGGAAGATACACGCTGTTTTATGCAGAGGATGGTCGAGGGTCAAAGGAAGGGATCTGTATGATTATCTGTTCTATCTTGCTAGAGGAGCTAGGATAAATATCCCGCACCTGAAAGCAAAGCTTTCTGATTCAGGATTCATTTCCAGCAATAATGAACTGACAATCCCGATTATAGCCGAATTTCTTAGGAAAAGGTTCCTTGAGATCAATTACAAACAGGCGGAAGATGATGTCCGTCCATTCATAAGAAATCCTGAAGTACTGAAAGCATGGGATGCGGACTTCTTCATTTCAGCCACTCAGCAATATCTGGTAGAAAAAAACCTGCAGTGAATCCTGCAGGTCCGAAAGTTCAGAAAATGAACATGAACGCTCTATCAGACAGCGCCATTCTCCTTGAGAAGATTGACAAGGTATGTTCTCTTTGCAGCCTTTGCATAGTCGAGAACAGAATGTCCCTGATAGTCGCGGGCATTGATGTCTGCGCCGCTCTTGATGAGCTGTGTTGAAATCTTTGTCTCATCATTGCTGTTAACTGCCATGATAAGAGCTGTCTCGCCAAGGTAGTTCCTTGCCTCGATGTTTGCACCAGCAGCGAGAAGAGCCTCGATGACCTTCGGGTTCTTTGAGCTGTTTGCTGCGAGATGGAGAGCATTTGACCTGTACTTCGGCTCTGCCTCATGGATGTCAGCACCAGCTGCGATGAGGGCATTGAGCACTGCTACAGAGTGGTTGTACTGAGCTGCGAGCATTACAGGTGTAAGGCCCCACTCATTATGGGTGTTGATATCAGCTCCCTTGTCGAGAAGATCCTTGATATCCCTTGCCTTCGTTGCTGTGATCGCAGCAGCGAGAAGCTTCTTGTTTACTGAATCAGATGTTTTCGGCATTTCCGATATTCCTCCAATACAGTTCCATAATCACAGTCTTTGGGAGAAATGTAAAGAGGTTCATCATTTTATCAACGATAAATTCATTAAATTAAATAAGATAATACTGCAGTTCTTATGAAATATGGCTGAGTTTGCTATATACTGGTCCATGCCTCTCAGGCAGGCAAATACCGGGAAATCAGAATCCCCAGGCCCTCCATGGTTTTATGCGGAATCTCACAAGACAATAGATAAATGCGAAAAGAAGGCCGAAAAGATGCGTCACATGAGCCACTCCGCCATAGGATGAAACCGATCCGAAGAACTCAATAAGGAAGTAAATGACCATCAGCATCGGAGCTCTGACAGGTATTATCCCGAACATGTATATCATTGCGTTCGGATAGAACACAGAGAAAAGAAGCATGACCCCATATATAGCTCCGGAGGCCCCCAGAAGCACATAATTATGTCCGGTCAGCAGAAATGAGAAGAAACTCGCTATACCGGAAAGCGTTCCGATCAGAAGATAGAACAGCAGGAACTCATTCGACCCTATTGACCTGGAAACTGGCATACCGAACATGTAAAGGGCAAGCATATTGAAAAGAAGGTGCCAGACCCCGCCATGTATGAACATATATGTAACGAACTGCCAGTACCAATGCCCATAGTAGACAAGAGACGGAACCATGGAGAGCATATATGTCAGACGTGGATAGATGAAAGCGGAAATAGCGAAAAGCACTACATTGATCGCTATCATAGCCGGAATCATATCAGGCCAGAACACATAGCGCATTCTTCTGTTCAGAATATTGTTTGCCATATGTTTAAAATTAAGGATTGCATCATCCAGAGTCAATCGCAGGGATGTTTCCGCAGAATCCAGCATGATGATATGCATAATCTTCACGCTGTGAAAAATCTACACACTTATATGCCTGAATCATTATCAATTTTATGTATTAAAACAAATTTTATAAGTTGGCATGCTTCCTGCATATTGATTCTCGAGCAAACAGTTTTTTTCAACAAACCTCCTTTTTAGTGTATTCAAAGGCACCGCCATGCGGTGTCTTTGCTTTTCTCAGCAGAG
Organism: uncultured Spirochaetaceae bacterium; assembly: GCA_944389015.1. GTDB lineage: Bacteria > Spirochaetota > Spirochaetia > Sphaerochaetales > Sphaerochaetaceae > Ornithospirochaeta. Next base: position 19,691 of record CALXKS010000022.1, on the reverse strand, counting down.
AACAGGAATAAGCTCGGAAAGACATGAGACCCTATAGGCCGCCCCAGCATGCTTTGCCGCATCATTCCCGATAGCGACAGGAACAAAGCCTCCTCTCACGGCAGCTTCTATCCCCATATAGGCATCTTCCACGACAACGGAATGCGAAGGGCTCATATCCAGCATCCCAGATGCTTTAAGGAACACCTCCGGATCCGGCTTGCTCCGGGAGATCATTGTTCCATCAGCAATCGCATCAAAGCTATCCTTAAGCCCTATGCGGCTGAGTATCATCTCTGTATTCCTGCTGGAAGAACCTACAGCAAGCTTCATACCCCGCTCTCTGAGCTTATCCAGAAGCTCCTGTGCCCCTGCCGCCTGATCTCCGGGCCCCATCTTCTCAAGCATCTTCCTGTAAAGATCATTCTTCCTATCAGCTATGGCCACCTTCTCATCAGCAGTATAACTTCCAGCTTCGGATCCAAGGAGAATCTCAAGGCTATCCATTCTGCTGATACCCCTGATTCTATCCTTGAAGCTATCATCAAGCTTGATTGAAAGACTTTCCGCGACTTCCTTCCAGGCAAGGAAATGATAGTCATCCGTAAAGCAGAGAACTCCGTCAAGATCAAAGATCACAGCCTCAATACCATCGATCATATATGTATTTCCTCCAATGATTCCCGTTTAGCTGATTATACCCCAGACTGTGATTCATGATCCCATGTTCTCTCACAGACTCCGATGCACACAGGAAATATGTTGATACTGTGCAAAAGTGTTGATTGTATGAACTATATAGCCAACATATCGTGATAGTTCTATCTTGTAGTTACAGAGCAACATTCAGACCTCCTTTTAGGTTTGGTTTCTACGCCGGACGGCCTTCTCTCCCACCCCATATGCCGTCCGGCGTTTCATTTGACCCAGCCCTGTCTTTCGCATACACTCTTTCCCATGGCAGTATCACGAAGAGACAAGGCCGATTTCTTCACAAAGAAAGCCCACAGCGAGGGCTATCCGGCACGATCTGTATATAAGCTTGAGGAAATAAACGCAGCTCATAAGCTGATAAAACCAGGGGATTCCGTATTGGATGTCGGAGCCGCCCCTGGATCCTGGACGCTCTTCACGCATAGAGAGCTGATAAAAGGCAAAGGAAAGATCGTCTCCGTCGATCTCAATCCTCTGTCATTGGATCCTATTCCCCCTACTGTTATCAGCTTCACAGGCGATGCCTTTTCCAAGGAGATAAGGCAGAAGCTGGTTGAGGAAGGCCCATACGATGCGATAATCTCCGATGCTGCTCCTATGACTACCGGCAACAGGATCGTTGATACAACTCGTTCAGAGTGGCTGGCAGAGCAGGTCGTTATCCTTGCAGGAGAACAGCTCCGACCCCATGGCAATATGGTGATAAAGATCTTTCAGGGAGGCGGAGAGCAGGAAGTGCTGAAGACAATGCGGCAGATGTTCTCCAAAGCAAAGGCATTCAAGCCCAAAGCATCAAGGGAGGATTCGTTCGAGATCTTCCTGATAGGCCTGGATAAGAAATAATCACAGAGGAAGATAGCAGAGAGGAATCACAGCAAATGGCGCAAGGATATATCTTGACAGCCTGAGGTTTGTGATGCCAAGCATATTCAATGCCATGCCTATTATCACGATGGAGCCGGATGCGCTCATCTCCTGCACGACAGCATCGGTGAGGAAAGGGCTTATCGAATCGGCAATAAGCGTAAGGAAAGCCTCATATATGAACGTGGGGACTGCGGCAAATACAGTACTCGCCCCCGATACGGATGAGATGATCATGACAGCAACGAAATCGATTACGGATTTCGAATAGAGAATGTCATTGTTGCCAAGTATGCCGCTCTCCAGAGATCCGATGATCCCCATGGCTCCGGCACAGACAAACAGCGTTGCATTTATGAAGCCAGTCATACCAGCGCTCTTTCCGGCTGCGGAAGCGATAGCTGAGGATACTCTCTTCCCCGCTGCGGCTGATACAGGATTCTCCGTGATAGCTGTCATAAGGATCACGCTCAGCACAAAGGAAAGGATGATAGCAATGACATTGCTGCCTTTGACAGCCCCGCTTATGCCGACATAGAGCACGACAAGCGCGGTCCCATCGGAAAGATAACCGCTTATGCGGTCCGGGATGCCTTTCCTGAGAAGACATCCAACAGCAGCGCCAGCGGCCACAAGAATACCATTGGCCGCGGCACCAGAGAGCATCACTGTCTGTCTCCATTGTCCATATGGACGATAAGCTGATTGAATGGCATATCCATGCCATTTGATCTGAGTGTCCTAAGAACATCAGCATTGAAGCGCCAGTAGACCTTCCAGTAATCAGAAGGCAGAACATAAGGGCGTACGATGATATCAATGGAAGATGCTCCATAATTATTGACCTCAACCACAGGGGCCGGATCAGGAAGGATCTCAGGATAGCTCATAATCAGAGCACGTATGACATTCTTTGCCTTGTCTGTATCGGTGGAGTAATCAACAGAGACCGTCATATCAAGGCGGCGCTTCTCGATATATGAGTAATTGACAATAGTGCTTCCCCATACATTCCTGTTGTTCATCGTGATCTTCTTGTTGTCTCCGGACGTGAGTGTAACGCACATGATATCCATCGAGGTGACTGTTCCGGAGATATCCCCGATATCAACCCAGTCGCCGACACGGAATGGATTGTTTATGGCAATCATGATCCCGCTGAAGAGCGAAGCTATCGATTCCTGAAGGGCGAAGCCTAAGACAACACCAGTGATTCCAAGACCTGCAAGAACGGGTGTGAGATCAACTCCGAAGAAACCAAGAACAACAACTACCAGTATGATCCATACGAAAGCAGAGATTATCTTTCCGACAAGCCCTGCCATCAGAATGGTGAATTTTGGAACCCTTTTCGATACCGACAGCAGTGCACGGCGGATTATCCTGACGATGATCCTGGAAACAACCAGAGCTATAAGAGAAAGAATCAGTGAAACAAGAAGTGGATGGAGATGGAAACCATTGGATATATCGTTGACCATCTCAGCAAGCTCGGCAACATCATCAGCAGCCGTAGCAGGTGCAGCTTCAAGCAATAGCATATGAACTCCTGAAAATAAAATGGACGGCAACACTGCCGCCCAATGATACTATCAGAATAGACCGCTTCAGGAAAGAAGCTTTGTCAGATTTTTCGCGAATGCCGCCGGATCAGACGGCATCACTCCCTCCTGGAGAAGCGCCTGATCAAGGATCACGGAACTTGCGGCTGCAACATAATCCTCATCGGATGCTGCCTCTATCTTCTGGATGACAGGAGAATCGGGATTGATTTCAAGAAGCGGCTTGATATCAGGCACATCGCCGGCTCCCATCTGCTTCATTATGCGCTGCATCTGGACAGAAGGATCATCATCGCCCATGATCACAGCAGCAGGAGAATCGGTCAGCCTTGTCGATACCACAACGTCCCTTACCTTATCACCAAGGGCTTTCCTGATCTTCTCGGCAACGGGCTTCTTCTCCTCTTCCTTCTTCTTATCCTCATCGCTCTTGAGATCATCAAGCGCACCCTGCTTGTTTATAGCCTTAAGGGGCACATCTCCATATTTGCCGATCGTTGCTGTCACAATATCATCGATATCATCGGCCATGATCAGGACTTCATACCCCTTCTCCTTATAAGCGGCAACAAGCGGCGATGCTTTCAGGACATCCTCCCTGCCTCCGGAGATATAGTAGATGGCCTTCTGCCCCTCCTTCATCCTTTCCTTGTATTTCTTAAGAGAGACGAAACCATCTTCTTCACTGCTTCTGTACCGCACGAGATCAAGGAGAGTCTCCCTGTTTGCATAGTCTGAATAGAGACCTTCCTTCAGAGGACGGTTGTACTGTGATATGAACTTATCATAGAGATCAGGATTGTTCTCCGACATCTTCCTGAATTCACCAAGAAGCTTCTTTACGGAAGCGTTCCTGATAGCGGCCATCACCCTGTTCTCCTGAAGTATCTCCCTTGATACATTGAGAGGGAGATCCTCGCTGTCGATTATGCCCCTGACAAAGCGGAGATAGGAAGGAAGCAGATCCTTATCATCATCTGTTATGTATACCCTCTTAACATACAGCTTGACCCCCGGACGGTAGTCAGCATAGTACATATCGAACGGTGCCTTGGCCGGGATATAGAAGAGCGTGGTATACTCCTGAGCGCCTTCTGCCTGGGTATGCACATAGAAGAGAGGATCTTCGCTATCGTAGAAGGAGTTCTTGTAGAATTCCTTGTATTCCTCATCCTTTATTGAGCTCTTGGACCTCTTCCAGAGCGCAGAGGCTGTATTTATCTGCTCTCTCTTATGCTCTGATGTCTTGAGAGGATTGCCTTCAGCATCCTTCTTGTCATTGTCATAATGGACCTGATCATAGGAAAGGAATATCGGGTATGCGATATTATCCGAATATTTCTTTATGAGATTCTGGAGTTCCCATCTATTGGCATACTCCTCGCCTTCGCTGCTGAGTGTAAGGATGATCGTCGAACCCTGCTCATCGCGCTGGGCTTCCTCTACCGTATAGGAGCTCTCACCATCTGACTCCCACTTCCAGGCTTTATCATCCCCGGCCTTCCTGCTTATGACTGCAATATGCTTTGCGACCATGAAAGCTGAATAGAATCCGACACCGAACTGCCCGATAAGGTTTGAATCCTTCTTCTGCTCATCGGTAAGCGATGCAAGAAATTTTCTTGTACCAGATGATGCGATTGTTCCGAGGTTGTTGTTCAGATCGTCCTCATCCATGCCGATACCGTTATCGCTGATGGTAAGGGTCCTTACCCCCTCCTCTGTGAACGAGATATCGATCCTTGGTTCAAATGAGAATCCCTTGAGCTTCTCATCGGTAAGGGAAAGATATCTCAGCTTATCGATGGCATCCGATGCATTGGATATCAGCTCACGGAGGAATATCTCCTTATTCGAATAAAGTGAATGAATTATGAGGTGCAGAAGATCTGCGACCTCTGTCTTGAATTTTCTGCTGGACATTTTTTCTCCCTTCAACAGAAGAAAAAATACTAACAGCAAGCCAAAACGGCAACTATAAGGCACCATGCCATTGCCGGGGATGTAAGGATGGCTTATCATTTCGGTATGGATTTCTCAAGACCTGACAACGCCAGGAGAATCAACAGGCTGAAAGTCCTTTCCGAATTGAGGAAAGGAACATGCTCAAAAGCAGAGCTCTCACGCCGTCTCGACATAAACAAAGTCTCCATCGGAGAGATCTGCCAGAAGATGATCGAGGAGAAGCTGATCGTGGAAACCGGCCGTGAGCAGACGATGCAGGGACGGCCCGGAACACTCCTATCGATAAACAGCAGAGCAGGACGTGTCTTTTCGATAGAGGAAGGCAGAGCGGTATTCTCTGTCGCGGTCTCAGACCTGCAGGGAAGGATTCTCCGTTATGAAAGACTGCCTAAAGGGGATTCCTTCCAGAGCGATATACAGAAGCTTATCTCCAGAATGAGCACGGGAGATGCGGTCATCTATGGAGCAGCCATCGCTTCAGATCTCGATACTGAGATCGACCTTCCTTTCCCAGTCATCCGCATCACACGCGCAGAAGCTGAGGCTGAGGCTGAGATTGCAAGGCTTGGAGACCTTGAGTCATTCCTCTTCATCTCATGGTCGGACAGCATCGCTGTGACAATCAGGAAGAACGGAACATTGATTCCCCTGCCGGAGTTTCCACACATAAGAGCCCAGAAGGATGGGGATTGCATCTGCGGAGGAAAAGGATGTCTTGAAGCAGCGGCTTCAGGCCGGGCAATACTCCGCAAAGCAGGTGCGGACAGCTACAGATCACTTCTATCAAAAGCTGAATACATCGATACGCTGCAATCAGCAATGAGGCCTATGGCAGCAGCCCTGTCAGAAGCAGTCCAGGCTCTTTCTGCATCCTCTGTAATAATCACAGGAAGAATGGCTCCGATGCCCGATTCAATCTATGCCTACCTTCAGACTCTTGTATCATCGCTTCTGCCTCCAAGAAGATCCGATGTCGTTATATACAGATCATCTGCAGGCGAAAACGGAGCACGAGAGGGCGCTGCACTCAAAGCACTGGATGCTTTCTTCTACCATACAGAGCTTCTGTCAAAGCTCAGGGCTATCGAAAATCTCTCCGCCCCTTTCCAGAGCGGAATATGAAGAATGACAAGAGCAGCACAAAGTAGGAGAACCATACCTTTGACATTCCTCCGATGATGATGCAGATCAGGAATGGCAGGAATGAGATAAGGATGGCAATCACAGCAGAAAGCAGATAGGACAGAGGCATCTTGTATGCGCTCCTGATAGCAGTAGCCACAGTGAACATTATCACTATCACCACAGAAGCAATCATTGCATCGATGATGAGCCTGTTCATAGTAGCTGGCACTGCTGCATGTGGAAGAGAAGCCTGATGAACTGCATATGGAACACTCTCCTCTGCAGCAGGGGTCTTTTCGTCCATAGCAGCACTCTCCTGGGGCTCTATGGCAGCGGGCTCCGATACAGCTTCCGGGATCTCCTCTGCCGCAGGGACATCCTGCTTCTGTCCCTCTTCAGCAGGCATTGGGGCAACAGGCACTTCCTGTTCTGCAGCTTCCTCCTCCACCGGCTCTTCCTCGCTGATGAAATTCTCATCTTCGATTGCAGAAGGCTGAGGATCATTGCTCTCCTCTGCTTCTGCTACAGCCTCGGGAACTTCTTCCGGGATGCTCTCCTCTTCTACGATCTCTGAAAAAACAGGCTCTTCGGCAGCAGGCTGCGGCTGCGGGGTATTCCGCACGGTATCTGCAAATGGCAGTTCAAGCGCAAGATCGATTCCGCTATCTTCGGTATTCTCCGAGGAAAGAGCCTCCACTATTTCCGCGCGCCTGCTTCCTGATGCAAGCACATTGCCATCGGTTGTAGCACATGATGACAGGAGGACAGCAATCGCGGAAATGAAGATAGCAAGAGACCTAAGCATATTATATTCAACCTCTGATAATAGAAATTGTTACACAAAGAAAGCAAAAAGGTGAATAGTCCCGATGTTTCTACACCAACTCTGCACAATCATTCATAATATAGGCAGGAGAACCTATGGATGAAAGAGTCTGCATAGCAATAGATCTGAAGTCATTCTATGCTTCCGTGGAATGCAGAGAGCGCGGACTTGATCCACTGGATACGAATCTTATCGTCGCAGATAGGAAAAGAAGCGAGAAGACCATCTGCCTTGCCGTCTCTCCATCGATGAAAGCATTGGGAATACCGGGACGATGCAGGCTCTTCGAAGCAGAGGAAGCTGTCCAGGACTTCAACGCGAACAGAATAAGGAAAGCACCGGGAAGGAAATTCACAGGATCATCGTGGTCAAGATCCGAACTTGGCAGCAATCCATCGCTGAGCCTTGACTACATTGCAGCACCGCCCAGGATGGCTCTATACATCGACTACAGCACGAGGATCTACAGGACTTACCTGAAATATATTGCGCCTGAGGATATCCATGTATATTCAATCGATGAGGTATTCATGGACGTCACAGATTATCTTTCATCTTACCGGCTTTCTCCGGAAGAGCTTGCAAGAACAATGATTCTTGATGTGCTTAACACAACCGGCATAACCGCTACAGCAGGGATAGGAACCAATCTCTACCTTGCGAAGGTTGCCATGGATATAAAGGCAAAGCATGTCAATGCGGATGAAAATGGCGTAAGGATAGCAAAGCTTGATGAGATGAGCTATAGAAGAGAGCTCTGGAGCCATCGTCCGCTGACAGATTTCTGGAGAGTCGGACATGGCTATGCGAAAAAACTCGAGGAGAAGCGGATATTCACCATGGGGGACATCGCAAGATGCTCCATAGGAGGAGATGATGATTATTACAATGAAGACCTGCTGTATAAGCTTTTCGGCGTCAATGCGGAGCTCTTGATAGATCATGCATGGGGATGGGAGCCCTGTACGATAAAGGATATCAAAGAGTACAGGCCCTCCTCAAACAGCATAAGCTCAGGTCAGGTTCTCCATTGTCCATACACTGCGGAGAAGGCAAGGCTTGTGGTAAAGGAAATGGCGGACCAGCTTGCTCTTGATCTCAGGGATAAGAAGCTGGTCTCCAGACAGATAGGCCTTTATATAGGCTATGATATTTCGAATATCGGTGATGGGCAGTACCATGGGGAGACCAGGACTGATCATTACGGCAGACTGGTTCCAAGGCATTCCCAGGGGACATGTCTTCTGGACCGGTATACAGCCTCCTCTTCTGCCATCATAAAGGCTTCGATGGAAATCTTCGACAGAACAGTGAACAAGTCCCTGCTTATCAGGAGGATCACGATCTCTGCAAACAATACTGCATATGAGGATTCCGATGAGGTCAGATATGATACTCCGGACCTTTTCGATGACACACGGAAGAAAGAGATCAGAGATGACAAGGAAAAGAAGATGCAGGATGCTCTTCTTGATATAAAGCATCGATTCGGGAAGAATGCGATCCTGCGTGGCATGAGCTTTGAGGAAGGAGCTACAGCCCGGGACCGCAACAACCAGATAGGAGGGCACCATGCGTGAAGACTATGACGATATAATCAGCATGCCCCACTATGTATCAAGGAAAAGACATCATATGACGATGTCGGAAAGAGCCGCACAGTTTGCCCCTTTCGCTGCGCTCACAGGATACGAAGAAGCGATAAAGAACACAGAGGAGTGCGTACTTAAGGAATCTGAAGAGGACATACAGCCATCGCTGGACTGATAGCAACCCTCCTGTCAAAAAAATCACCACTGGCAATAACCAGTGGCAAACCTCCTTGTTCCCATTCTACTGAGAATCCGTGAAGGTGCTGGATCGATCATCCTTCCCGGATAAGTAAATTGTCTCACAGGTTATGAAGGAAAGCAAATGAAATGTTAAATTTTCTTTACACCAATCTTAGACATATATTCACATATATTACTATCATTGCACAATATGTCGGAACTTGCCTTGTCAGTTCCAGACACAGGAAAGCAGATTACGAAGTTCAGTGCTTCCTTCCGGCAGGAATACCTCTGCCGAAAGATTCCCATGGTTGATCTGATACAGGAGCTCCCTGCATCTTCCGCATGGAGGGAGAATCCTGCCATCCTCATGTACTGCAGCAATTGCAACAACCCTGCTCTCGCCCCCTGCAAGCATACTGGCAATCGCGCCCTGTTCAGCACAGAAGCCAAGAGAACAAGGCGCATCCAGGCAGATGCCTCTGTAGATATTCCCATTTTCCGTAATAAGCGCAGCAGCTACACCGCCGCATGATGAATCCTCTGTGAGCATCCTTGAACCCAGGATCTCTGCCGCTGATGCTATAAGCTCTTCTCTCAATGCCATATCCAGTCAATTGTATCATATCCGCTTTCGCAATATCATGCAGACATGGAAGCTTTCACTATCGAACATGCCTCTGTAAGAAGAGATGGCAAATATATCCTCAAGGACGTCTCCCTCCATGCTGATATGGGAGAGCATATAGCGATCATAGGGCCTAACGGAGCAGGAAAATCCACTCTGATCGATGTCATCGCAAGAAGGACCTATCCTCTGGCCCTTGATGAATACAGATCCTCCATCCTTGGCGAAGAGCGCTGGATGATACAGGAACTGAAGATGCGGATCAGTCTTGTCTCTCCCTCGCAGGATGAGTTCTTCACATCATCATACCCCGCCCGCGAGATTGTAGCTTCGGGCCTTCACTCCTCGCTCGGATTCGACTTCCACCATGCGGTAGATGATGAGGACTGGATAAAAGCAGACAGGGAACTGGAGAAGACAGGAATGCTGGAGAAGAAGGACAGAACGATGAATACCCTATCAACAGGCGAAAAGCGCCGCGTCCTCCTTTCCAGAGCTGCAATAACAGCGCCGGATATCCTTCTTCTCGATGAAGCCTCATCCGGCCTGGACTTTCCATCAAGAGCAGATCTCAGAAATACCATCGCAGGCTATGCTACCGGGGACAGGACAATTGTAATGGTCACCCATGAGCTTTCTGAGATCCTTCCTTCAATGAACAGGATCATCCTCATGAAGAACGGAACAATAGCGGCAGATGGATCAAAGAAGGATCTGCTCCGCTCGGACATCCTTTCCGACCTATATGAAAGAAAAGTGACAGTAGCGGAGAAAGACGGCATTTTCACGGCATTCTGCTGATTCTTCCCCCACGATCCAGCCAGCTGGGATATAATCATGATAAGGAGGAAGCGATGAGAGCGAATATAATAATCCACTCCATCTCAGGGAATCTCTATCTTATCTCAGAGACATTCAGGGAAAAGCTTATAGAACGGGGAATTGATGCCAGGCTTTACAGAGTCACCGACTCAGATCTCCACATAGAGGCAAATGAAAGAACGGAAGTGAATGAATACTATGAGGAGATCATCGCACTGCCGGAAGCGAATAACAGAAAACTGGAGAAAGCCGATGTTGTCATCCTCGGCACTCCTTCCAGATTCGGGATGCCGACTGCGGAGATGAAGGCATATATCGATGCCACATGGCCTCTATATAAATCCGAAGCGCTCAGGGACAAGTACTTCTATGCATTCTCCTCATCAGCTGTATCCGTTGATGATGGGGAGAGAGCCGCACTCTGCCTATATACCTGGAGCCATATGATGGGAATGATAAATGTCCCATTCACGCCATATGTGCACAAAGAAGGAGAGCTTATGCCCAACCGTCCATCTGGTGATATCGATATGACGGCTGAGCATCTTGCCATGGTGATATCAGCTCTCTGATATGCGCGAGAGATAGTACTTTGAATATCTGACGAGACGGTGGAAGACATCCTTCGCCGTCTCTCTGCTTATTCTCCGAACAGCTTCCTCTGCGGTAATGTTCTTATCCTGATGCTTATACTCATCCCACTTCCTGACAATCCACATGTACATATCTCCCTCGCTCTGTCCTGGGAACGAAGCAAGGAGATGCTCCCTGCGGATCTCCCTGACAATCGGGAAATAGACATTATCGTACCAGCTCTTTGCCGCCTCCTCAAAAGAGATCTCATGGTCGATATTCTGGTTTATATAGTACTTATGGACAAGGATATGGTTGACCATCTCGGGATAAGCGCCGGGTGTGGTGAAGACTATATCGCCCATCGGAAGATATGATGGCTTATACTGCGATATGAACATATTGCGTTCATAATCAACGACTTTGCTTCTAAGCTCGCGCATGCTCATGCCAGGAAGAAGAGGAATCTCCGAATCAAGCTCTACGACCTCGGCATCGATGAACTCCACACCCTGCGACTTTGCGACGGACACTCTGTGGTTGCCATCCCTGACAAAGTAGTAGCCACCAAGGCTATAAACGGATATAGGAGGAAGAATCACATCATTATGCATGGCGGTATCAATGCTGCACCAGCGTGATTTAAGCTGCTCACGCTTCGGAAAGAAGGCAGAGGAGAAGTCATGATAACGACCTTCCGATCCTATTATCCTGTCCACAGGAATCGTCCTCATCCCCAGATATGTCTCAGATTTCGGTTTGATGATTGAAGTCACTTCATATAACGACATGAGATCGTTGCTCTTCCACTGCAGAGCGGAGAGAATCCCCTGCATACGCGCCTTGTTGCGTGCCCTGATGAAGTCATCCACTGCTACCTTGTTGTTATACATCATCTTTCACTCCAAGCATTTCATCCTCAAGGATGTAGTTCTTATAGATATTGATGACCTTCGTCTCCCCGAACTCTCTGACACGGGGAGCATTGATATCATCAAGATGAACATGACCATGAAGAAGGTACTTTGGTTTGTACTTCTCCATGAACGAGAGAAAACAGCTGAATCCTCGGTGACAGAGATCCTCGCCATCGCCCATCCCGAAAGGAGGTGCATGAGTGACAAGGATATCAAGCGCCCTTCCAAACCTCTTTTTGTTGTATATAAGCCTCGGCATAAGCTTGCTGATGCGCCATTGCATCTGCTTCTCCGAATACTGGCTCTGACCATAGTTATAGAGCATCGAACCGCCAAGACCTGCAATGATCAGATCATGCTTCCTGTCATAGATGCACTTGCCATCGATGAACAATCCACCGAAGATCGGCATCTCATGGGCCTTTGGATGCCCGCAATATGTGAAAGCAGAATCGGCAGAGCTCTTCATCATCCGTCCGAAATCCTCGAGATTATGATTGCCATACACATAGTACACATCCTTTCTGAGCATTGTCTGGATGTAATCATAGTATCTCAACGGAAGATCACCGGCAGAGATGACAAAATCCACGTCCCTGTAGAGTTCAGGTGCTATCGAAGAGTAGATCAAAGTATCCGTCGCATCAGAAATACACAAGAGCTTCATGGATTCCAAGGCAAATATATTGATTCCTTGAAAGAAAGTAAAGCCCCATTCTCAGGTGTGAAGAAAGTTAACAGCACAGACTCCGGAAGCATCACTGCTGTGTCACATCACTTGTATCCGCTATATGCTCAATAGGAGTATATCCCTCCCCCAGAACATGATAGGTTTCGCTTATGACCATGAACGCCCTTGGGTCTGCCTTATGCACGGCTCTTGTCAGCTTCGCAATCTCCTGATTCGGGATCACAGTCATCAGCATAGGCCGTGATTTATCGGAATAGAATCCCTTAGCATCAAGAAGCGTTGCGCCACGTTCCATCTCCCTGATGATGAACTGCCCTATCTCCCGATAGTTATCCGAGATGATGAATACGGTCTTGGCATAGCTTGTCCCCATCGAAAGCACGATCTTATTTATGACAACAGTGGTAATGTATGCAACGGCGATAGCATACAGAGCGTTCTCAATGCCGAAGAAGAATGCAGATACAGCGATTATCACACCATCGACGATGAAAAGAGCTGTACCGAGGGACAAAGGGGTATAACGGGCTATGATCTGGGCGATTATATCTGTTCCTCCGGTATTCGATCCGGACTTCATCACCATGCCTATACCGACTCCCGACAACACTCCCCCATACAAGGCTGAAAGCAATATGGACATATCCTTTGAATAATCGAGTATGCCATTCTCCCCCAGAAGCGACACCCATGCTGAGGTGAAGGCAGAGAGAAGGACCGAGCCAAGGAGAGTCCTGAATCCATACTGCTTCCCGAACAGCTTCAGTCCTATGAGGAAAACAGGAACGGTAAGCGCGAATATCACAGGACCGAGATCCCACCCGAAAAGATGGAACAGTATAGTAGCGATACCTGATACCCCACCAGGAGCAAGCTTTGCGGGATTGAGGAATACTGCCACTGCGAAGGCCGTTATAGCCGACCCTATGATTATATACAGATAGTCGATTACGGTACGCGAACTGATTCTCATTTCAGAAGAATACCGGCCAGCTGCGGACTATGCTGCGCACGAGCGCTGAGAAATCCTTCTTTACCCTTTCTCCGGTCTCCAGCACCTCTTCATGGTTCAGTGGCTGATCAAGAATCCCTGCAGCCATATTCGTCAGACAGCTTATACCGAGAGTATGCATTCCCATATGCGAAGCGGCAATCGCTTCAGGCACTGTGGACATGCCGACGGCATCAGCCCCTGCGGCTCGTGCGAATCTCACTTCGGCGGGTGTCTCGAACGCAGGACCCGTGAAAAGCATATATACACCTTTGCGGATATCTATCCCAAGCTTCTCTGCCTCTTTCTCCGCTATGCCTATAAGTGTCCTGTCATAAGCCCTTGTCATATCAAAGAAACGTGGACCGAGAGCTTCAGGATTGGCTCCTCTGAGGGGACTGTCGGCAATAAGCTTTATATGATCCTCGATGATCATGAGATCGCCCGGCTTCCAGCTCTTGTTCACGCATCCTGCAGCATTTGTGAGGAATAGGGACCCGATACCCATGACCTTCATTGTCCGGACAGGATAGACAACCTCGGACATAGAGTAGCCTTCGTAGTAATGGAAGCGCCCCTGCATGCACATAACCCCGTGTCCTTCAAGCCTTCCGACAACCAGACACCCCTTATGCCCAGGAACAGTCGATACTGGGAAATGCGGGATATCATGATAATCTATCACCACTGCATCCTCAATCTCATCGGCCATATCGCCGAGCCCTGAGCCGAGGACTATGGCAAGATCGATCTTCTCATCACCGATCCTGCTTCTGATATAATCTGCTGATTCATTCAGCATTGCCATCAAATCCATAAAAGCCTCCATCAGAAAGGCTCTCCAGAAGCAAGAGGCGCCGCGCTCTTCCTGCTGGAAAGTATAAGTGCTATAAGCGTTGCCGCATATGGAAACATTCCAAGATATCCTGCCGGGATGCTCTGGAATACAGGGAAGACCTTGCCCATATTCGCAATCGTCATGCAGAGTCCGAAGAAGAATGTGGATCCAAGGATCCCCAGAGGCTTCCACTGCCCGAATATCAGAGCAGCTATGGCAAGAAAGCCAAGCCCGTTTATTCCGCTCCCAGCGTTGTATTCTCCTGCATAGGTAACCAGAATGCATGCCCCTCCAAGACCGGAAAGCAGACCGGAAGCCATAACCCCGATATACCTCATTCTATGGACATTCACGCCTGCGGAGGCAACTGCCGACGGATGCTCGCCGCATGCCCTGAGCCTGAGCCCGAACGATGTCCTGTACAGCAGGAACCAGGAGATTCCCCAGAGAGCAAGGCATATCCAGGTCGTCCAGTACGTTCTTGAGAAAAACAACCTGCCGATTACCGGTATATGCGAAAGGAGGGGGATATCACTACGGATGACGCCACGGACTATCGTTATATTCCCGCTTCCCGTGATTGTCTGGGCCAGGAAGAGGGAGACAGCTGTAGATAGCATGTTTATCGCAGTTCCGGATATAACCTGGTTGGACTTCAGATTGATGGATGCAAAAGCATGCAGAAGAGATAGGAGTGTCGATGCTGCCATTGCTGCGACGATTCCTATGACAATGGCAAGAGTATATGAGAACCCAGGGATGGCCTGCAGCTTCACAATCGTAGCCGCAGAGGAAAAACAACCGAAAAGCATCAGACCCTCGATACACAGATTGGTAACACCGGACCGCTCGGAATAGAGACCTCCAAGTGCTCCCATGAGTATTGGCATAGTATAGGCAATAGCAGATGGGATTATGCTTGATACAACGCTCCAGGACTCCATTACCTTACCTCCTTCATGAGCTTTCTTCCCTTCTTTGCCAGCTCATCGAACTCCTTGCGGGAAAGATCTGAGGCACACCTCATATCCCCCGCAGCCTTCAATGCATAGGAAACAGCCTCCTCCTTCTTCTCAAAGCTTCTCTGGAAGCGACCGTTCCAGAAAGCAGAGAGAAGCACATTCGTAGCTGTGAAATATATGACTGTGGCGATGATCGTATCAGCGATCTCTGTCGGGATTCCCGTCGCAGCCAGAGATCCCCTTCCCATCTTAAGGATGCCAAAGAAGATTGCGGCAAAGAATGAACCTGCCGGCGAACAGTTGCCGAGGAGAGCCACGGCAATCCCGTCAAAGCCCTCATTCGGCATCTTCCCCATCTCCATGATCTCAGAATATCCGCAGTAGTATGTAAGACCGGCAAGCCCGGAGAGCGCACCGGCTATCGCCATTGAGATCATGATTGAGCTCGATACCTTTATACCTGCATATTCAGCACAGAATCTGTTTGACCCAACTGCCTTGAGACTGAATCCAAGGGTTGTTTTCTTAAGGATGAACCATACCGCAACCGTCATTATGATGGCTATGAAAAAACCATAATTAAGGGTGGAAAAGCCTGTGGCTTCCCTTAGCCATTCAGCTCTCAGCGTATGCTCAAGTGGTATTGGCTTCGACTTCACGGAGATCGTGGGGTCGATTATGAACCTGGGGATGAAATCATAGACCATCCAGTAGGCTATCCAGTTGAGCATTATGGTGGAAACGACTTCGTGCACATTGAACTTTGCCTTCAGGAGTCCGGATATGAATCCCCAGATGCCACCAGCCGCAGCTGCCGCGATCACGATAACAGGAATATAGATCACCCGCGGCATATCCATCGGAAGGTAATATGCGAGAATTGATCCTGCGATTCCTCCGACAAGCATCTGCCCGGAAGCCCCTATGTTGAAAAGACCCGTTTTGAATGCAAATGAGACGGAAAGCCCTATCAGAATCAGCTGAGTGGACATTCCCAGGGTATTCCCTATACGCCGTCTGCTGGAGAGAGCTCCGAAAAGGATCTTCTCGAATCCATCAAATGGATTCTTCCCGATAAGAAGAATAAAGACACAGCCTGCAATGATCCCAAGGACAACAGCTGATAGCGATACAAGAAGCGGAGAGGCCTTCCGGGCCTCCAATGGCCTTATCCTATTCATCTCTCACCTCCTGAAGCCTTGATTCCAGCCATCATCAGACCTACGGAGTCCACATCCGTTTCGTCCGTCCTGACAACATCTATGAGTCTGCCTGCGTTGATCACCGCTATTCGATCCGCAAGATTGAAGATCTCATCAAGCTCGAATGAGACAAGAAGGACAGCTTTCCCTGCATCCCTCTCCTTCACAAGCTGGGTATGGATGAATTCGATGGCACCGACATCAAGTCCCCTTGTCGGCTGGACTGCTATAAGAAGGTCAGGCTCTCCCGTGATCTCACGTCCGATGATCGCCTTCTGCTGATTCCCTCCGGAAAGCTTTCCAGCAAGCGATTCCGCACCTTCTCCGGAGCGGACATCGAATTTCTCTATGATTCTCTCTGCATAGTCATGGATGCGGGGGTAATCAAGGATGCCATGATGGCTGAATCCTTCCTTATAGAACTCTTTTATGACCATATTATCCGTGAGTGTTGCTCCGAGGATAAGGCCTCGTTTCTGTCTGTCCTCCGGAATATGCCCCAGTCCAAGCTCATTGCGTTTTCTTATAGGCATCGACGTGATATCAGCATCTTTGAAGAAGATCCTGCCTGATTCAGCATGCCGCAGCCCTGTTATCGCCTCAATCAGCTCAGACTGGCCGTTTCCATCGACACCTGCGATTCCGACAATCTCCCCGGCATGCACATCAAGGCTGAAGTTCTTCACTCCCAGGACGTGTCTTGAGCTCATCACGGAAAGGTCTTCAATCCGGAGGATGGCCGGCCCAGGATTGGAAGGGGCTTTCTCAACCTTGAATGAAACAGGACGGCCGACCATCATTGAGGCCATTTCCGAAGCGGACGTCGATTGCACATCAACAACCCCGACAAGCCGCCCGCGTCTTATCACGGTACAGCGGTCCGCTACTCTCTTGATCTCATCAAGCTTATGCGTGATGAGGATTATCGACTTTCCCTCAGCAGCAAGGCCCCTCATTATCTCCATCAGCTCGCTGATCTCCTGAGGTGTTAGGACAGCAGTAGGCTCATCGAATATGAGAATATCGGCATCGCGGTAAAGCATCTTCAGAATCTCGACACGCTGCTGCATGCCTACCGTTATATCCTCGATGACCATATCAGGCTCAATCGAGAGGCCGTAGCGTTCGGAAATATCCTTTATCCTCTTCGATGCCCTGTGAATGTCATAGACAAACCCGCCTTCCTTTCCGAGGATGATATTCTCTGCGACAGTGAAGTTATGAACCAGCTGGAAATGCTGATGCACCATCCCTATCCCAAGAGAGAAGGCATCATTCGGGCTCTTTATGCTTACTTCCTTTCCCCTGATCCTGATAACACCGCGATCTGCATGGTAAAGCCCGAAGAGAATGCTCATGAGAGTGGACTTACCAGCCCCGTTCTCCCCAAGAATCGCATGGATCTCTCCCTCTCTTACCTGCAGTGTTATATCATCATTGGCAATGATTCCCGGAAATTCCTTGCGTATTCCGAGCATTTCGATAACGTAGTCCAACTGGATCTTCCCCTGAGTGCAATATCGAAAGAAGGCCGCCGTTTTCCAGGCGGCCACATAATCATCAAAGCATAGATTACTTTATAAGGCCATCGGCTGTATCCTGAATCGAAATCTCTCCGTTTCTGATAAGCTCTGCGACCTTTGCGACTTCAGCTTCAATCTCCGGGGTAAGGTTAGGATTGGATGCAGGGATTCCAGCTCTGTCCTCGGCTACTCCGAGAATAAGGTGCTTGCCTCCCTCGAATGTTCCATTGGCAGCAGCCATTGCCTGATCATATGCAACACCTGTCACATCCTTCATCGCTGAAGTAAGGATGCAGGACTCACCGTTTCCCATATCCCCGACAGTGTACTGATCCACATCAACTCCGACAGCCCAGACATCCTCTCCGGAAAGCCTTCTGTTCTTTGCTTCGTTTATCACTCCGACACCAGTGCCGCCTGCGGCTGCGAAAATCGCATCGACTCCGCTGTCATACATGGCAACTGCAAGCTGCTGTCCTCCCGCAAGATCCGCGAAGGAGCCCTGATAGACGAAGTTGCTCGGGTTCATGCCGATTGATGTACCATAGTTGTCATTTGCATACTTCACACCCTGCTGGAATCCCCAGTTGAACTTCTGGACTGCCGGGATCTCAAGACCTCCGACGAAGCCGACATCACCGGTCTGGAGCTTAAGCGCTGTAGCAAGACCTGCCATGAATCCCGACTCCTCTTCCTTGAATGTTATTGCGACTGTATTCTCGCCTATTCCCGCAGCAAGCGCATCATCGATGATGATCAGCATGAGATCGGGATACATCTCCTGAGCCTGGGAGACAGCATCTGCGAAAAGATATCCTGGACAGGCAATGAATCTGTAGCCCTGATCATAGAGATCAGAGATAGCTGTAAGATAATCTGTTGTGGTTGTTCCTGCTGGTCTGAGATACGTGCAAGCAAGACCGAGCTCATCAGCGGCTTTCTTCACTCCCTCATATGTTCCCTGATTGAATGAACGGTCATCGATTGTACCTGAATCCGTAACCATTCCAAGCATCAGACCCTCAGATTCCTGGCTTCCTCCAGCAAAAACGGAGAAAGAGAAGCATGCAATAAGCATAACTGCAAAGATTTTCTTCAGCATCAAAGCTCTCCTTCCGATTATCAAATCGCTAATAAGATTCTACAGACAGAGTATTAAGCTGTCAAACAGAATATATGATAAAATATCATAAATCATTTTATATCAAGGAATTATACTTGGTCCTAAGTCAACGACCTTCAGGACAAGCCTGAAGGCTTGGACGTGAGCGTTTTGCCCATAGGTTCCGTCTCCGGTTTACCTGTGGCACCCCATCCATACGGCTGATTGACTGCAGCCTGCCCGGATTGCTGGACCCGGGTGATGTAATTGTCGCGGATGTTGATGGCGGCATTTACGTCTGCGTGCATAGTGTTGCCACACTTTCTGCAGACATACCTGTTCCCCTTTCTTGAAGTCTTATCGATCGTCTTGCATACCGAGCACTTCTGGCTGGTGTATCTTGCATCGACGAATTCCACCCTTATGCCATTCCTCTTGCATTTGTAGGCAAGCTTGAACTCAAGGTCGGAGTATGACCAGTTTGAGAGCCACCTCCTCATGGTCTTGTTGCTCTTTCCTTTCAGCCTCTTCATGTTCATGGATGACAGGTCTTCAAGGACGTATATGGAGACATCCCCATCGGTATTGGCAAGCTTCTTGGAAAAGGAAGCGGACGCTTATATCTGTATGGACTG
>CALXKS010000021.1 GCA_944389015.1 uncultured Spirochaetaceae bacterium | reverse complement strand
CAGGCACTCGAACCTGAAGTACAAGTTCGGCAACAGGCATTTCTGGGCGGACGGATATTACGTGAGCACCGTCGGACTGAATACGGAGACGGTGCGGAAGTATATCCGGGAGCAGGAGATGGCGGACATCGCGCATGACAAGGTGACTGGAGAACGCCGTGACCCCTTCGAGGGGTAGCAGGTAGAAGATGCAGGGCTTGAACGAAGTGAGCGAGAGGTGCCGTAAGACACCTCGCCTGCATTCAGGGGTTATACCCCCAGATCAAACCACGTCTTTTAGGCGTGGTCATGATTTACAATCCTTAAGTACATGGATATTTTAACTACTACATGAATTTTACACATTCGGAATTTGCAGTATCAAAAGCCAAAACTGTTATTTTTTCACAAATAAAACATTAAAAATAAAAGAATTACCTAATTTGTCACAATTTTAGTAAATTGTCCAAAAAGGGGGATTCTCATATACCCGGAATTATCCTATCATAATTTTGGATATCAAAAGTATCTCAATTCCTCATCCTCGGATTTATCTGACGAAGCCTCGCTTATGCGAGGTTTTGTTCTGACAGTATAAAGGCCCTCCCGAAGGAAGGCCCAAAGTCAGTAGCCTTATTGCTTAAGCTTCTGCAGGCTCATCATTTACAGGTGGAGTGACTTTTGTAAAAATAAGGCTAATTGGTTCACTCTCAGGTATATTAGTTACATCTACCTTAAGTGTATTAGCTTCCTCTCCTGCGGAAATCGAAAGTCCAATATCATTAAGAGTATTTTCACCAAGCTTTACACCGTCGATTTTCATTGTCCATGTTTTTGCTTCATTATCAATTACAACATCTTTTTCAGTAACACCTTCTCCTGAAGCAATTAATATGCTAAAGCTTGGAACAGAAACTGAATAAGATGTTTCAGAAATCTCAATTGATGCACCGAGAGTTTCCTCTGTGTATTCGCCCCATGCCCATTCTGGCCACTTTTGCTCTTCTGGAGCAGGTGTGCTGTTGTTACAACCAGCAAGAATCATCATTACAGCAAGAGCAGCAATAATAATCTTTTTCATTTCATCCTCCTAAACCCTTTCGGGTTGTTTCTTAGTTTGGCTTATAACCAATTTGATATTATGCTATAGGGGGGTTGGTTTGAAAAGAGGAAATTGTTCAAAAAGATGAATTAATAATCGTATTGTGTCATAAAAGCATAGAAAAGGATGAATATCATCAGGTTCATAAAATATATGTTCTGTGGGGAAAATTAACATAAACTTAACTCTGTTTGATTGCTGCATACATTGACACCCCCCCCCCGTGCCTGAAGTAGAATTCAGTTAGTTTGGAGGGCATAGATGAAAAATCTAAAAATAGCATTCTCCGTCCTTCTTGCAGTACTGCTTATTGCATCATGTACTCAGGTAAGGTTCGTGGAAATGATTCCTGATGATGGAGATAAGAAAGAGACACCTATCTCCGATCTTCCCAAGATCGTTGATCCAGAGACGATTCTCAAGGATGCAGCAAACAGGGTAGAAGGTCTCTCATATAAAGTTGAGTCTTCCTCAGAGGCTTTTGCTTCAAGGGCTGCTGGTGATGCAGAGTCTGTTTATTACCAGATGGTTGTTTCATTCCGTGGCTATGAATCTGCCAATGGAATTATCAGCAGAGGAACTCTTACATTCAATTTTGAGCAAAGCCCAGATGGAGATGGTTATGAATATACTGCTAACGGCAATGGCCTTGTTGTTGCTTCAAGTACGGATGCAAGTACAAGAAGGACTGATGCAGAAGGTCTTGCAGGAACAGTAAAAGGATTCTCCTTTATAGAAGATGGAAAAGTCTCTGTAACACCTGAGTTTGCTGTTGACGTTAATCCATATAAAGGCAGCTTTACTTCGGGACGTGATAAGGTAACGATTGCAGAGTCTAAAGGAGTTGTAAGCGGTGGAAATGGAACAGCTGATTCCCCATTCATTATCTCTGACCTTAAGACTCTTGAGTATATCAATGAGTTTGGTGATAATGTAAGTTTTCAGCTTGGAGCTGATTTTATAAATCTCAGTGAACCAATTACAATTAAAAACAAGAACATCACTCTGGAGCTGAATGGGCATACATTAAGTGCAACTGGGAATATTAAAGTAATAAAAGTTGATGGCGGTTCTCTTACTATCAACGGTAATGGTTCCATAGAGGCTACAGCAGAAATTGCTCTGCATGTATTCAATGATGGTTCTGCAATAATAAATGGCGGGCATTATATTTCATCTAATGATAGTGGTATTGGTGTTGGAAGTACGACTTATTCTGAAGAGAAAAAAGTTAATATAGCTTGTACTGGTGGCAAACTTATTGTTAATGGCGGAAAAGTTGATGCACGTGAATATGGTATTGGTGTATGGGGTGACGGAGAACTTATAGTCAATGATGTTACTGTCAATACTGTTGATAATATTGTAATTGGAACAAATGGGACAGGATATGATCTTGAAAATGACTATCCTTATCCAGAGTATTCAATTACTATTAATGGCGGAACTTTCAATGGTCATATAATCTCAGATGAATATATTGCTTGTGGTATTTATGCAGCAAATGCTGGAAGCGTTGTATTGAACGGTGGAACATTCAATATCTATGATGGCGTAGGAATTCTTGTCCGTGGAGGAGAGCTGGATATCAGAAATACTGAAATTAACTTGATCCAAGAAGAAGGACGTGATAGCGGTAAGGTTGGGGATTCTAGGATAATATTGACTTCAAATGCTCCTGTTGTTGTAGATAAAGAGGCTTCAAAATATCCAGCAGAAGATACAATCAAAGTTCTCAATGCTGGTGGATATGAAATCGTATATCTCGATAAAGACGGAAATCCGAAGAACTGATTATATTATTATTTTAATTATAGCCGCGGGAAACCGCGGCTATTTAATAGGTTATGAATATCAAAACCCATCAATTATTGATAGGACTCTGGCACCTTTACAGGCTCACCATTTATTTTGATTTCACCATAGTCAAGAAAGTCATCTGAGCCTTCAGAGAATGGTCCTTCTCTGTTGATTTCAAACCTATATTCACTATCGTTAGATATAATCAAAGTGACATCGAAATCGATTTTCCCATTTCCGGAAGCAGGAAGTTCTCTGTAATCCAGTCCTGTAATATCTTCCTCGAATGTCAAGGTCATAACAGCTCCGGATCCTTCTTTGAAGCTGATATTGTCTTCCAATTTGTCATAGTCAAATACAATAACAGCAGTGTGACTATCAGGATTCGTCATAGTTACGATCGGTGATTCATTGCCAGGAAAATATGCTGTAGCAATCGGCATCATAGCAACCGCAAGCATAGTACTTTCAGTAATACTCATATCCCTGATTGCTGGTACCGATGGAGCACAAGATGAGATTAGAATCAGGATAACGAAGAGTCCTGTGATGAATGTTGAGAATTTTCTCATTTCTTTACTTCCTTTTTTTGAAAACAAAAAGATTTTCATAGTTTGGTTTCCTTTGAAATAGCAACTTCTGATTGGTTTATGCTCAATGTCAGAGGACCAATTTAAGCGAAAATTTAGATCATAGTTACTCAGCATACAGCAATTAGAATCGAAAATAACATTAATTATATAATTAATATTATTTTGTATTAATTATAAAAAATATATCTGGTTTTATAATCAATACACACCCCCTAAAGTTTTGAAAAACAGAGATTTTATCTTGACAACTCCTGATAGAGGGGGGTATATATGGGGGTGGATATTTAGATAGGAGAGGTTGAGAGAATGAAAAAACACCCAATCTTTATTGCTGTGCTGTCAGCATTCATCGTGCTGTCGGCATTTGTCGGCTGTTCTGATCAGGTAGTGTTCCCGATTTCTGTCGTTTCTGCGGAAATTGTGCAGGAGAAGGACATGCTTGTCGGACAGGATTTTGATGCCTCCAACTTTATTGTACGTGCAACATACAATGATGGAAGCACAAGAGATCTCCGCGGAATCGTAGATTTCAAGGGAACAACTGTAGAGAATGGTTCAGAGCTTTCTGCCAATGCTGGCCGTGACATGTATGGCGATGATTACTATGTTTATGGATACATCAACGCCTATGATCTCACCGGTCTTGAAGTAACAGGACCTGCTACTATCAACACTGAAAGCCAGAATTCTGTAACTGTAAAGCCTGAAGATCTTACTGTTACTGCAAAGTATGCTGTAAAGGGTGAAACAAGGACAATGACCCTTGTTCCTGTCGCAGACTATACTGTATCTGCTACAATCGATGATGGCGTCATTCTTGATTCATCTGCGACAGATTCGGCTGCAACAGCAACTGTAACGACTACATTCCAGACTGAAGGTGATTATGCAACAGCAGATTATGCATTTACAGCTCATTACACTGGAAGTGCAGAACCAGTAGAGCCAAGTGAATATGTATGGTACAACCACACACTTGCATACTCTATTGCAGATGGAGCTTATTTCAACAGAGGCCTCTTCGGTGATGGAACTGATATCATTACAATCTATAAGGTTCTTGTTCCGGAAGGAACATCAAGTCTTGGAACTGATTATCAGCTTGAGCCAATTGAGGATACAGACAATCTTACACTCACACTTGACGCAACATTCAATGATACAACAGGAGATGAGACAAGATTCTCTGCTGACGCTGAGACTGCTGCAGTAACTGTTTCTTATCGCTTCATTGAGAATCAGGCAAATAAGTATGAGTATGCAACACAGATTGTCGGATCCGTTAAGGATGGTGTTCTTACAAGAGGAACAGGTATCAGCATTCCTCTGTATGATGATTACCTGAAGGATTTGACAATCACTCTTGCTGATCCTGAAAAGACATACTATGTCGGAGATACTCTGACAGGAGCTGATTTTGTTGTTCTTCCTGTATGGGCGAGTGGTG
The DNA here is from genome assembly GCA_944389015.1 of uncultured Spirochaetaceae bacterium. Classification (GTDB taxonomy): domain Bacteria; phylum Spirochaetota; class Spirochaetia; order Sphaerochaetales; family Sphaerochaetaceae; genus Ornithospirochaeta. The sequence goes on along the minus strand of CALXKS010000021.1, from coordinate 9,969 downwards.
TTGGAGCTGATGGTGCTCTTGAAAAAGATGTAAATTACAAACTTTCCTCTGGAACTGCAATACTTGATCCTATTGTATTTGAATATACTGGTACGGATAACCCTGTATGGGATGAGTATGAAGACGGAATAAAATCTGTGGAATTTGTTTTAGAGGCTCTTGATTATCCAACAGCTGTAACAGTTTCTCAGAAAGAAGGAACAACAATCTATACAGGTATGACCTACGATGTAGATCAGTTCGATTTCACCGTTGCTTCCTGGAAATCAGGTAAAGAATATGCAGAAGGTACAGCTCCTGAAGTTAATTATACAGTAGAAGATAAAGAAGCTGGTATTGCTGGAACAGGAGACTCTGTATTTTTCTTCTATGAGTGTAATGGTAAGCAGAGTCTTGATGTAGATGTAGCAATAGCAACGACAGTTATTCCTGTTGCTGATTATCCTGCATTAATAGAGGTTACCCAGGTAAAGGATATCTTTAGGACTTGGACATATACAGATGAGTATTTTGATTATGAGATAACATGGAAGTCCGGTCTTGTATATGGCGAGGAAGGAACAACTTCTGCGACAGAACCTACTGTTACTTACTCATATGATCCAGTTAATGCAGGAGCTGCTGGTGTATCAGAGGATGTAACTATTACTTGGACATGCAATGAGCAGAGTGACGAAATAGGAATTAATGTAACTCCAATTGCACCGGCAGGAGAATAAGGTCAATTTCTGCCTTGCTCTTGCGAGGCAGATGCATAAGGAGGGCCTATGGAAGAGATTAAGTCCCTCCAGAGCGGGAGAAAACGGATTCCTATTGGTAAACGTAAGGAATGCTTAACGCTCTTTGAAGAAGGGTACGGTTATAAGAAAACCGCTCAGGTCACCGGACTGAATACCTATACAGTCCGGGACTATAAGCGGAGGTATGCGGCAGGTGACAGCACATGGGCTGAACGCGGTGCTGAGACTGCTGAATGATTTTAGGCTGTGGCGGGTTTTCTGCTGCAGCCTTTCATTGATTCAGGGGATTGAATATGGCTGAGGTTAAGAACAGATATGTGAATACTGTACCTAATGCTCTCCGGAGGCAGTGTCTTGAGCTTTTCAGGAAGGGGTATGGATATAAGCGCACGGCTACTGCGCTAGGGCTCAATAAATATACTGTAAGGGATTATATGAAGAGATTCATTAATGGTGATACTTCATGGGCAGAGAGGGGAGAATCTTCTGAGGAAAGTGATAAAGAACCTGTTCAGGGTACATTATTCTGAACGGTTGTTATTTTGGTTGATAACAAAAGATAAACGACAGTAGAATATTCTTTTGTTCGATAACTCTTGCTTATAAGTTGGTATTGGAGTAGTATCAGTGCAGTAGGGGAATCTGGAAAGGAATGTCTTTCATGCATATAAAAGGCTTTATCTGTCTTCTTCTGATTTCATTGATTGCGGCATGCACTCCGATAGAATATGCTGATCTTGCAGATCCCGGTATTGATGTATCCGTCGATGAAGGCGATATCCGTGCGACATATAATGAGAAAGGTATTACGGCCGTGTTTCCAGCCCTTACAGGAGCAAGGAGCTATGGCTATTCATTTGAAGGAAATGATCCTATAGCTGGAAGTGTTGTATTTGATGAGGGCTTCTATAGGATGTCCATCCCCAAGCCCGATTACTCTGCGGATGAATATGCTGTAAGGCTTTATGCATCCGGAAGCAGGAATCCATCAGAGGCAGGAGATGCAGGATGGGTTGAGTTCGCCGCAGTGAATGCCCCATATGCCCCTGTTGATATCGACGCTGTTGTTCCTGAAGGCTATGTGTCAGAGCGCAGGGAAGACAGCGCTGTGATTGCCTTCCTGAACCAGCCTGGTGATATGGAGTATAAAGCGGTCCTGCCAGGTGGAGAAGAATTTGTTTCCAGCGATGAGACTATAACGATATCAGGGCTGTCTGCTTCTTCATCATATGATGTGGAGATATACCAGAGATACAAAGGGACAGGAATCTATGGAAAGCATTCAGGACTTGTTTCCATCAGTGCCTATGATCCAGATGAGATTCTGGGGATTGCAGTGAATGGGAAGGCCATAACAGTTTCATCTCTTCCGTCTGCATCCGGTACTCTTTCCATTGTGAATGATGTGACGGGCGCTGTGCTTGTATCTGCAGAAACCGCAGGATCCGGGAGCCATACTTTCTCTGAGGATGATATATCTCTTTTCGATACAGGACTCTTCCATGCATCCTTCAAGGGGAATGGAGTAGAGAAAGAGAGCGGAAGCATTCCTTATACAGCTGGGATTGATGTTATTTCATATGATGTGATGAGACAGCATTATGAAGCTATGATTCCTGCCCCTGAAGGGATTGATACAGATGTTTTCAGTGCTGTCATAACTGGTGTTCCATCTGCGGAATGCAATGCGGAATGGGTAGATGGCAATGTGGTCCTGACAATCTCCGGGCTGTCAAGCCTTACATCCTATGAAGGATCAATCAATGCAGGAAGCGAGTCCTATCCTCTGTCCTTCACTACCGAAGGGTTTGAAGGCAGATACAGATTCTTTGATGAAGATGTCACAAATGATAATGAAAAAAAGTTCATGAAGGAGTTTGTCGTGGATGTCGAATCTGCTGACAATGGCAGCACATCACGCTACTGGTTCTATGCCTCCGCTGAGGATCCACATCCTGCAGAGGGAAGCAGCAGACCAAGGATATCGCCGCTGATCGACCCGAGCCTTGAAGCATCTCCTTCTGGTGTTATTGATTATAACGGCAATAATTACTATCAGAAGGCATATAGATGGAACAATACCAAGTGGAATGCAAGTGGAGCGGAAGTGCTTTCATGGCAGGTTGAGAGATATACCCCTTCCGGTGATTCCTATGAGTCGCTTGCATCGTCAACAGCTTCGATGTTCATGATGACAGTAACCGCAGAGACGACTTCACGGTTCATTCTTGAGGAGGATAGTGATGGGAATGCTTCCCTGATATTCTTCAACAAGATCACAAGCGATGGTATCGCATCAGTCGGGAACAGCTCTATCAGGCAGAATATGAATCCTGATACAGATAGATTCGGCAGCAATGCACCTTTCACATTCATTCTTGATCTGGAGGAAACTGTATGAGACGGCTCTTTCTGATTGTTCTGATTCCGATACTTGTTTCCACTATGCTTGGTGCGGCGGCAGTGCCTATCCAGAACTTCCGTGATCAGGAAGAGTGGGTGAGACATCCGGGTCTTCTTCCTGTTACAGAGGAAAAGACTGTTTTCGGTATATCTGCAGACTTCGGTAACAGCATCGATGGATACCGATTCCTTTCCAATCCTGTGGGAACGCTGCAGAGGGCTGCTGATCATCTTGGCAATGCTGTCGTTTCTATGAGCGATGAGGAGATAGCAGGTATCTATGGCGCTCTCTCCGATGCCTTCTCATTCGATCCTGGATTCCCTCGCCGTTCCAATACAGATGCAGAGACCGCATATTTCGTCAGGGAGTATTTCGGGGAAGGCGGCAGATTTGATTCGCTTGATGAAGCAAACAGAGCCCGAGGGGTTGCTGCGGCCATCCGCAATGGGCTTTCGCCATATCCTGATAACCTTCTTCCAGGGGCAATGTATATGGATGTCCGAATGAGGGGAGGAAATGTGCATAATGGCTTCGGCTGGAACTGGAATGTCGATTTCTTCTTCGATGGATCGCAGTCGCTTCTCTCTCAGCCTATGAGGACCGATCATTCGTATGGAAATGAGTTCGGCCTGACTTTCGGAGGTGATGCAGGATACGGTGCCTTCGTCCTTGATGACAGACTTGCCGTCGGTGTGACAGCCTCTCCTCAGATGTTCTTCCGCACAAGCTTCCATAATGCTGACTACATTGAAGGAAGGCTGAGCGGCAATCCGCTCTCTCTCCTTGCATCGAATGTCTTCTATCTGGGACTTGGGATAGATGTCAATGCAGGTCTTCTCTATAGAATCGACGATAATCTTTCACTGGCATTCGATCTAAGGCATATACCATCTCTGCAGACGGCATGGTACTTCACCGCTGATGATATTCTTGGCCAGTTCTCTTTCCATCATGATGGGATTCTCTACTATGAGCCGTTCGATGCCGCACTGACGCTCTTCATGGACTATGGGAAGATACATGCATCTGTCGAGATAAGCCGTATCGCATCTGAAGCGATATGGATGGCGAATGTTCCTGGATGGGGCATGGATTACTGGAGCTTCATAACTCTCGGCTTCGGGTATGATTTCACAGAGGATCTCTCAGCATACGCAAAGTATGAAAGCAGAACGCTTTCGGTCGGGGTGGAGTACAAGGGCTTTACTGCGGAGCTTTCGTCCAGACTCGATATAGCTGCATTCGGAATCAAGGCAGGTTATGCCTTCTGATTATAGATAATCTCAATCTTCTCCCGATGCCCCTGTCTACGCAGGGGTATCATTATGCTCTGATAAGAGCATTCTTCCTGCAGAATGATGTTCCATAGAAGAAGAGGGCCGCATCGCTGCAGCCCTCGGTTATCATCAGTTTCCTGTTCGTATCCATTCAAATGCTCTGTTCAGGCGAGCATCTGTTCCGCTGTTGAATTCCTGGACATTGAACGCAACAGATGGGTCATCGGGTTCGATGCCGACGCCTTCTCTGTTGATTCCATCATATCCTCTGAATTCATAGATCGGTGTATTGTTGAAGATGATATAGATTTCTGGATCAACGGATATTAGATCTCCAATATGAAATTCTCCAGATCCATATTTGTCACTTCCAAGTTCTTCGAGCGGTCCATGCGCACCGATTGTGGTATCTCCGATCACGTATGCATTGCCGCCATGATTATCCCTCAATGCCATGAAGAATAGGGTTGACATCTCTGCGCATGATGCGGTGGGTCCATTCACGAGAACAGCAACCGGCTTGTCGAAATTCCTTTCCGCGCTTTCATTCGCCTGGATTGCAAGATCCTGCCATGAGGAGTATGACTGACGGTTATCGATCTTCTTTCCTCTGATCTCCGCAATCTTCACATCCTCTGATATGAAAGATGACCACAGGAGATTGAGATCCGTGACCAGTCCTCCGCCATTTCCTCTGAGATCGATTATCACACCATCAAGGGCATCAGTTTCTGTAACGGAGTCGAAGAAGCTATTGCAGAGCTCCATCAAATCGCTTCCGACAGGTTCTTCATTGTGCATTGCATTGTAGATGAACGGGGAGAAAGTGAAATTAGAGAATGCGAGGTATCCGATCTTATCCTCTGTTATACCTGCAAAGACTGCAAATGAGTTTATTTCTTCAGTTTCTCTATCGACTGCATAATCATAATTCTCAGGGGTTATGAAATAGCCAGCCTGGGTGAAGTACTCAGAGAGCTTTCCCTCACGCACGGTATCTTCAGAGAATGGCTTGTATACAGGCTCTCCCGATACAGAGGTGTTGATGCCGAATACATTCTTCAGGATATTCAATGTATTCTCATTCCTGAATGCAGAATTCACGTACTTCTCATATTCAGAGCCTCTATTGTTTAGTGCTGCATCCTTTGCCTCCTCCGGAGTAAGACCAGCTCTCAGATAAGCTCTGACCCTGCTTGGTGCGAATCTTATGGAGTCCATTCCAGGAAGATTGAGCTCCATATAGTAATGGCTGTCGCTGAGAGGGAGGGTGATGTCATAGAAGTAGTCAATGACCTTTGCCTGTGTCTCAGGATCAGAGCCTTCTATTTCTCCGCACTCTTCAAAGAGAGGATAGTATTCATCGTAGACCTCATCCCATTCGCGTCCCGGGGAATCAAGATCCCAGAATACATAGTATTTGTTCATCTTATCCCACCAGGCAGTGAAGAGCTCAGCATATGTTGTGACCTCCTCTGTCGGAGGAACCTTCGTTATGTCCTGTCTGCAGGAAGTGAAGGAGAAGAGCAGGAGTAGGATGGTAAGGAGTATCGTTATATTCTTTTTCATCTGAGGTAATCTCCATTTCCGATCAGGATGTTATAGCCGATTGATACGGAGAATGCATCAAGGTATCTGTTTATCATATTGTCCTGATAGTTCTTGTCGAGGGCTGTGAAGGAGTATTTGTAGCGGGCTGCAATATACATCTCGCTTCTGTTTCCGAATCTTACACCGCCTCCGAGCTCTGCAAGGAATCCTGAGTCGAAGATGTTGTCTGCATTCGGATTGAGCTCAATCACGCCGCTGGTATTCTCCGGTGCTCCAAGGATCATGGACTTGCCATCCTCGGTCGACCTGAATCTCCAGCCAAGGTATACACCTGCACCTATAAAACCGCGGACGACACCGTTATCGAGGGAGAGACGGAGAGCAACAGGGACATCGAAGAAGTGCTCCGTATTCCTGAGATTGAAAACAAGCTCATCCTCGTACATGCGTTCTGAGCCATATGCCCTTCCTTCGTAGAACAATCCTGAAGCGAAGCTCAGCCAGTTCGTGAAGTGATACTCAAGAGGAACACCGATACCGAAAGCGTGTCCCGGTGAATAGGTCGTTGCGCTGGAGCCGCCTTTCTGGTCATACAGTCCAAGCGTGTATCCCGCCTCAAGTCCCAGACTCAGCGTACCAGCCCTGGACGCGAAGAGAGAAGCAGGAACCATAAGAGCAATGAGCAGAATTATCAAGGTTTTCTTCATAGCCACCTCATAAGATATGTCTGAATTATACAGCGAGAATCATTGTTAGTGAAACAGAAGGACACTCAATTGAATGTTTTTTAAGCTATGTGCATCGGGATTATTCCATGATGATCTGATTATTGCTCGCTATACAGGTAAAAATTTGTTCAATATCATTTCAGATAAAGGTTGAAAGGTTGCTTTTGAGGAAATCACATGCAATACTTTTTCGCACCAAAGGAGGATATCTTTGCTTACTTCCATCGCAATCAGAGGCTACAGTCTGTCAGGGCTGATGGCATGGGATCCATCTGTGTATACGCTTACCCGTATGCTCTCGAGAATCGGAATGGATGTTGTGACATTCCTTTCCCAGATAGAGGAAGGCAATGGGCTGTATGCATTCAATCCATCATCTGAGGCTGTCTTCTATACAAATAAGGAGATCTTCATATTCCTCAGCGAGGTTTACAGCTCCCTTGAGATGGACTCAGGCAGGATGGAAGAGGTTATGATGCGCGGAGGCGTATATTCCTCAAAGCTTTCTACGATCCTATCATTCTCTGCTCCGGCAGGATTGTCTCTGAGGATGGTCTTTGAAGGGATGGGATCCAGAAGGAAGGAAGAAGAGAGGAAACCTGCTGATGATCCTGCGATTCCCGATGATCCGATAAGCGTCAAGGTCCTTTCATGTCTTCATCTCATCGCCAGGCTTGAGGGAATACAGGAATGCCCTGATGCATATTACTCATGCCTCTCGAAGTATGGATGGAATCCAACCTTCTCATCGCTTTCTCGTCTTCTTTTTCCTTTGTCGATTGATATCAATGACTTTCTCAATGCAGCAGAGAAGGACGATATTGTCATTGCTCCATCAGAGCACTTCTCAGGAACGGAGTATGGCAGGAGTCTCATGGAGACAGTGCGGATAATCTATAAGGATCGCGGTAGATCCTATAAGCAGACAGGGAAGGATACAGAGACTGACAGAACCGCTGTGATGAGAGCGATGACGAGAACTGATGGAAAAATTACTGTAGGACATGTGCTCAAGTACATAAAACCTCTTGATCTGACTCTTCCGGAACTGCTTGAGATTCATGATAAGCGGTTGAATAGAATATGAATAATTTCAATGATTTGTATTTGAATTCTTGTTATAGATAACTTCCTGTAATATAGTCTGCATAGAGGAATTTATGAAAATACTCGGGAAGATCTTGCTTATTTTTTCAACTGTCGTCTTTACCGCATCTTGCCGCAATGTCATTGTAATTACCCCTCCATTAGGTGACTCTACACGCAATGAAGATCAGAGTGGATTCGAGGATACTTTCGGATCAATTGACTGGAGTGCTATCATTGCCGATTCTATAGAAAAATCCGGTCTAGGATTGGAGAATGGTAAACTTTCCACATTCAGCGAAGATGGTACATCATCCACCAGAGCAATAGAGGATTCAGAGTTTGCCGGTACTCTTTATATTGCTTTCTCGGGATTCACTGATGAGAGCTCAGGAGTGGAAATCAGCAAAGGTGATATAACTTTCACTCTTTCAGGTACCAGGAATGCAGTTTCGGATGTTTACGCAATTGACAGTTATTCTGCAGTTACAGGGGAGGACCTTTCCATGACATCATCATCTGGAACGGTATCAACTGTAAGCATATCGAAGCTTTCTGGAACAGCATCTGCAACAATAACGAAATCCAGTGGGAAATTCATTGCTTCAAATGTCTCTATTAATCCATCTGCAGGATCAGGAATAGTAATAGTCAATGAGAATCGCTACACGATGGATTCAATTACCAATGATATGAATCCAGGGACAGCAGCTGGATCTGGAACAGAGGCAAAGCCTTATATCATCCGTGCTGTCTCGGATATCGAAGAGATGATCAGCATTCTTTCCAGATCAAGAGAGACTATCTATTTTGAGCTTGGTGATGATATTGAATTGCCTATCCCTGAAGATTCTGCATCTTCTAGTCTTCTTGAAATCCCAGAGCATTCTTCTGCTGTTCTGAATCTTAACAATCATTCCATTATGCCTTCCGGAGATCTAATGAATACCAGATATTATCTGATTGATGTCAGAGGAGATCTTGTAGTCAATGGTACCGGCACTATTGGTGGATATTATAAATCGAATGGGATATCAAGAGCTTTCCATGCTTTGCCTGGAGCCTACCTTGAACTTAATTCAGGTGTTTCTGTAAAGACATTCTCTGAGACGTATGGTTCATCTGTATATGTAGAAGGTGAAGCGTTTATCAATGGTGCAGGCATAAATGGCACATACTATGCTCTAGGTATCGCATCGACTGGATCGGTTGTGATTGATGGAGGTTCCATCCTGACATCAATGGCCAGCAATGCCCTGACTTATGATCAATCAAATAAAGATGGCTACGCTTATGCGATCTCATCTTCCGGCCATATTGAGATCAACGATGCTGAAATCTATGGAATCCAGGGAGGAATATCCATTATAGGTGGTTCCGGAATTCTGAATGATGGTGTTTATTCTGAGACGACTATTGATGTATTCAATAAACTTCCGGAGGAGTTCAGAACATTTTATGACGATCATCATCGCACTGATATTACAAACAAAGAGCCCCAGCAAGGAGAATGCCATTATGGCTTGTATGTAGCTGGTGAAGCATCTCGTGATGATGAACCATCTTGTGCAATAAATGGCGGAACGTACATCAGTCAGGATAAGGCTGCCGTTTATGTTGGAAACAGCAATGATGGAGGTGAGGGAGCAACCGCATTCGCTGTAATCTATGATGGATATTTCATCTGTCCAGATAAAGCTTCATCTTGTGTTTATATGGATACACGTAATCCTGAATATGGTCTCGGAGACCTTACAATCCGCGGAGGATATTTCACAAAGGATGCAAATCTTGAACATTACTGTGATGAAGGTTTTATTGTAAGCACTGATAAGATCACAGTAGATGGTAAAGAATATTTCCATGTAATCCCGGAATAGACAAGCAGAACTCTGTAACTGCGATACCCATCCTGAGTGATGGGTATTATTATCGGTTTTAGGAATCAATATAGATAATATTCGGTATTTCCCAATATTAAATCGATATTAAATAAGCAGTTATCGAGAAAAATCTATTGTTGGAATGCAATGCACCATGATATCTTGAACAAATCTGGAGGATTGAGATGAGGAAGATAGGAATTATCCTGATTGCATCTGTCATGGTGCTTGTAATGGCATCGTCATGCCGCGTTGTCCATATAGTGACACCTGAGGATTTCTTTGAGACAACAGGCGAGG
>CALXKS010000020.1 GCA_944389015.1 uncultured Spirochaetaceae bacterium | reverse complement strand
GTGAGCGACTCCTTATCTTTTCCCGAACTAAGGGCAGAGCTTTTTTTAACAGCTCGTTCTCCCTTTTCAGAATCTCGTTCTCAAGCCTCAGATACTCCATTGTCCCTGGCTCGTAATCCTCAAGCCTGGGCTTCTTCTTCCGTCCCATTCCCTGTCTTCCTCTGCCATCTTCGAGAAGAGCTTCTTCTCCGCCTTCCCGATATTTCCTCACCCATGCCTTGACTGTACTTTCGTTCAGATTGTACCTAGCTCCTGCCGTACCGGGCGTGAGTGATTCTTTTATGACAGAGTTTACCACTTCCAGCTTGAAAGAATCAGCATATGATCTTGGCATGTTGCTGTGCAGAACCGCATCTACTCCATGTATCCTTGCCCTGCGCAATAGCTGCTTGAATCTATTTAACCTCATTCCCAGCCTAGCAGAGCATCTTGGCTGACTATCTTTCCCTGCCAGCGCAATTTCAAGTTCTTCCCTAAGATCTTCTTCCCTTATCTTCATGATTAAACCCTCCAAATTGGTTTTGAGTCCAACTTGAAGGGTTCATTTCACAGTCAAGCAGCCCAGTATTTGTCAGACCGTTCTTCAGTCAAGAGCATGTCCAGCAGATCCAAGAACATCGATGTTCTTGTGCATGTACATCTTCTTGAGCTCTTCTCTTGCTGGTCCAAGATACTTTCTCGGATCGAATTCAGCAGGCTTCTCTGCAAGAACTTTCCTGACCATTGCTGTCATTGCAAGACGGCCGTCGGAGTCGACATTGATCTTGCAGACTGCGGATGCTGCAGCCTTTCTGAGCTGCTCTTCAGGAATACCGACGCTGTCAGCAAGCTTTCCGCCATACTGGTTGATCATCTTTACATATTCCTGAGGAACAGATGATGATCCATGGAGAACAATCGGGAATCCCGGGATTCTCTTCTCGACTTCCTCGAGAATGTCGAAGCGGAGCGGAGGTGGAACAAGAATGCCCTCTGCGTTTCTTGTGCACTGTGCTGCTGTGAACTTGTATGCGCCATGGCTTGTTCCGATCGAGATGGCAAGTGAGTCAACACCTGTGCGCTTTGCGAAGTCCTCGACTTCCTCAGGCTTTGTGTAGTGTGTTACAGCTGAAGATACTTCATCCTCGATTCCTGCAAGAACTCCGAGCTCTCCTTCAACAGTTACATCATACTGATGTGCATACTCTACAACTTTCTTTGTGAGTGCGATGTTCTCATCATATGGAAGATGTGAACCATCAATCATGACAGAGGAGAATCCATTGTCGATACAGGCCTTTGCTGTCTCAAAGGAGTCACCATGGTCAAGATGGAGTGTGATTGGGATAGCACAACCAAGCTCTGCGGCATACTCTGTAGCACCGCGTGCCATATTGCGGAGAAGGTTGATGTTGGCATAGTCCCTTGCGCCCTTGGATACCTGAAGGATTACCGGGCTCTTTGTCTCGACACATGCCATGATGATAGCCTGAAGCTGCTCCATATTGTTGAAGTTGTAAGCAGGAATGGCATAGTGACCTGCCATAGCCTTCTTGAACATATCCCTGGTATTCACCAGGCCTAGATCTTTATAGCTGACCATTTTGATCCGCCTCCTTTAACAATCTTTTAAATAATATACCAGAATGAAAGATGAATGTCATTGTCAATCGATAAGGTTTTACCAAATCGTTTTCCATCGTTGTTTTCCCATATATGTGCTGCTGTTCACAACATCCTGCTGATAGGCTATCATCAAGGATGTGAAAAGAAGAGTTCTGTCTTTTATTCTGATTATCTTCATCATCCTGGGCGGAGCTCTTGTCTTCTTCCTTACAAGGCCCTGCATTGCTGTTTTCGAGCCGGAATATCCACCGGGATATGATATCGATTCTCCTGCGTGGATGACTCTGTCCTATAGACGTGTCTCAGATCCAGGAGCTGCTTCAGCGGTAATAGCTCTTCCTGGCGCTGAGCTTCCAGAGGGAGTGGAGGGTGTGACGATAGGGGGATCAGGGACGTCATTGCCTATTGACGAGAAGGCAATGTGGAAGACAGTTCTGTCTGATGGGACCGAATGTATTCTTTATGAGGCATCTGACCAGACTGCCCGTTCTATAGCTGATAGCCTTCTTGCAGCAGATGGAAATGCATACGAGGTGACATATGATGGCAGGATATCTGTCGAGAATATCGATCGTATACTTGATTCAGTCTCTGGGGCTGATAAGATTCTTCTTCTTACCCCGTTATCATCAATAAGACTCATCCGCAATAACATCATGGATTCAACGGTTGTTATGGATTACAGGGATGCTGCAGCCATGGAGACCACTGATGTCGATGAAGCGGTCTCAATAGACTGGGAAAGCACTATCAAATCAGTTCTCAGAGGTGCTCCGGAGCTTTCTTATACTCTCATCACGCTTTAGGAAAGCATGGAGATTGTCTGCAACAAGGCTTTTCAGCTCGTTCTTATCCTGATGCCGCAGGGATGCAAGCATTTCGAGCGTGGCTTCTGTATACTCAGGCCTGTTTGGTCTGCCCCTGTATGGTATCGGCGCAAGATATGGCGCATCCGTCTCGACGAGTATCCTATCATCAGGTACAATCATTGCAGCCTGTCTGATCGCCTCATTCCCTTTATAAGTGATATTCCCTGAGAATGATATGAAAAGCCCTTTGTCCAGAGCGAAGCGGGCCATATCTGGACCAGATGAGAAACAGTGCATAACCGCATTGGCTCTGAAATGTCCAGAGGACAGTGCTTCAGCTATTTCATTGTCAGCATCCCTTGAATGGATTATGAGCGGCAGATCAAGCTCTGCGGCGAGATCTGCTTCTCTCAGGAACAGTTCCATCTGAAGTTCCGGAGTTCCGTATTTCCAGTGATTGTCGATACCGCATTCTCCGATAGCATCAGCAGGATACTCCGCAATTTCCTTCCTTATCTTCTCTATTTCATCCTCAGGTGATATGAACAGCTCTTCATTCAGCACCCAGGGACCTGCTCCTGCGGATATGAATATCCTGCGGTCCTGAGGCAGCATCACAGTCATCCTCTCAGTCTCTCCAGGCTCTGTCGCGACTGCGATGCCGATAAGGTCCTCAGGAAGCTCCGTGATGCCCCTTTTCGCCATTGAGAGCGGGTGGAAGTGGCTGTCGATGATCATATCAGCTTCTCCATATAGACGACAGAACGGAGAACATTGAATTTCTCCCCGCAGTCTGTCAGCTTGCCGCAGATTCTATAACCCATTTTCTGGTGGAATTCGACGCTTCCTTCGCCCGGATATGTGACAATTGCATAGAGATTGCGTATGCCGAGCATCTTAAGGCGTGTCTCGAGTTCAACATAAAGCGCTCTTCCTATTCCTTTGCCGATTTCATCTTTGTCCAGATATATCGTGACTTCAACGCTTCTTCCATATGCCGGCCGGTCGGAAAGAGGGTGGGCATATGCGTATCCTGCAATCCTGCCATTATCTTCCGCGACTAAATATGGATTGGGCTTGAACAGAAGCATCCTCCGCCTGATCTCATCAGTATCAGGCGGAACAATCTCAAATGATATCGCAGTATTCAGAACATAGTACGAATAGATTTCCGCAATCCGTTCTGCATCCTCGGGGGAGGCATTCCGGATGTTCATCAGAGCCTCTCAAGCATTGCAAGGATATCGCTGGCAGAAGGAGGGCATCCTTTGACCCCATGCTCAGCACCTGAGCAGCAGACTCCTGAGCCGATTTCCATCGTCTTTCCCTTCCAGCCCTGGCCGCATGCTATCTTCCTGTTTCCAAGCTTCCTCATTCCACCGTTCTCTTCCAGCCGTTTCAGGGCATGGATGAGGGATGCATAGCAGGCAGAGCATGCCATATCCGGGGCAGTATGCGAAGCCAGCCGTGAAACAGCGCCTGTAGGTCTTATGCTTCCTGCTTCCGGCTTGTTGAGCTCGGTTATCTTCGCATTCTCTATATCCATCGACCCGCGGCCATAGTCTGCGGCAATCGGTATATACTCTATCTCCTCAGGAGAGAATCCCATCAGGGATGCTCCATATGCATCCAGAAGGACAGGATCTGTACCTATCATCATCCTGTCTGTCTCGACAGGATTGCCTCCTTCCTCGAAATCAAGATCGCCGGAGATGCTGTCGATTATATGCAGCGCAGGTTTGACAAGCATATTGAGCGCTGCAATCGGCTGCATAAGGCCCCATCTGTGGAAATCTCTCTTGGATCTATCTGAAAGACATCCTTTCATATTCTTCAGACAGCATGTCATCAGTGTCTGGCAATGCCCTTTCAGAACAGGCAGATTGATGAGGAATCCAGCAGAGAGCATCGTCTCGGAGACATCCATCGTCAAACCATCATAGGAAAGCTTCCTGAACCTGTCTTTCTTCGTGTCGACAAGGTTTATGCCGTATTTATCGCGTATTCTGTAATATCCATTGAGCCTGAATGCATCCTCTGTATTTGACCCAACCCAGGAACCTTCGGCAATCGTGATATTCCCGAATCCATGATCCTGAAGATATTCAATCAGTGCGGAAATGATGCCCATATGGGTAGTTGCACCGTTTTCAGGCTTTGCAGGCACTACGAGATTGGGTTTGATCACAATCGATGTCGTTTTATCTCCAATCATAGTCTCAAGCGGTATTGACTCTATAAGCTTTGTTGTCATTGCCGCTGCATCTTTACCATAGATTATTCTTATCTCATTGCTTTCCATACCTGATATCCTATCAATTAATCGTGACAAGTGCTATTGTACTTGCAGAATGGGGAAGAGAATCATTGTATTTTTGATGGCAGCAATGCTGTCTTTTTCTGTTTCTGCTGCTGATTTCAGTCTGATAGGCATGATTGGATACAGAGAAACAACAAGTCTTTCATTTCCAGCTTCATCATCGATCAGGTTATCCTTCGATGGATTCTCTTTAATGCTCAGGGGGCAAGGAGCAAGCCAGCTCGATGGAATCCTCTCATATGATGCAAGAGTCGGCAAGACGATATCCAACGAATTCTCGTTCCATACTTCATATATTCCCGCTGAGGGTGGATGGAGCGATTTCGCATATATTTTCTCACAGAATTTCCACTGGGGATTCTTTTCCCTTGGATATGGAATAGGAATATCTGCCGGTGTTGCCTATTCACCATATGCATCCAATGCCGTCTGGGCTTTCTCTCCGTTGCTTGAGCTCAGTGGCGCTTTCAATATCGACCCAGTATCGATTGAGCTTTATTTTACGATGCTTGATGACTGGGAGAGGGACTGGAAAGCTCTTCCGGTGTTTGGGCTCCGGCTGTTATGGGATATCGATGGAGCATCGTCTGTTTTTGCTGATGGATATATAAAGTGGGCTGAGTATCTCATGGATCCTGTCGCGATGATTTCCGGTTATGGTATAAGGCTTGGCTTCATTTTCAGAGGTGATGTATGAGAAAGGCATTGATGATTTTTCTGGCTTTATGCGCTGTTTCATGCACTATCCCCGGTTCAATAACTGAAGGAATTCTCTCAAATCCTTTTATTGAGGCCATAGACTTGGCAGATCCGGGTGTGCTTGTCACAGGCGTGGAAGATGATGTTCTCATAGGAGAGCAGTATGGGAAAATTGCATCTCCTGATAGGCTTCTCTTCCCGCTTGTTACTGATGTTCATACAGATAGAAAGGATTCAGGTGTCACTGAGTTCAAGGACGAGTTCATTTCATTCCTTGAAGGAAAGAACTTCCCATTCACCATATGCCTTGGTGATTTGTCAGACACAGGGGATTACACAAATGATGGCACATGGAAGTTCATAAGCGATGCAGGAAGACATTCCAATGGCAATTTCGTCTATACCATCGGAAATCATGAGCGTCATATACATGATGCGCAGTTCTGGGATGATTTCTGCCGTATTCTGGTACCTGAGGGCTTTTCGCCGCGCATGGCAAGATATGAGTATGGTCCGTTATCAATATATAAACTCGATAATTCCACGAGAATCTATGGCAGGGAGCAGCTGCGGTATCTTGAAGCGGCCCTAGCGCAGGATGTGAATCCCTACAAGATCTTCATAGCCCATATAAACAATACCACTGGAGGTTATCCTGACCAGTCGATGATCATAACAGGCATGGCCGACATAGCAGAGCGCAACAGAATCTACAGACTTATGGATCAGTATGGCGTTTCGCTTCTTCTGACAGGACACCACCATCGGGGGAACATATTCTACAGACTTGGAGATGGATTCTCTGAGTTCAATGCAGCTGCTCTTCATAGGCGGAATACCCCTGTGATTGAGCTTGAGAGCATGGGGTACTGGTATACTGTTGAGGTTATTCCTGAAGAGAGGATCATAGAGGTGATTCCCTACTATGCGGAAACAGGAGAGCCTCAGGAGAGCTTCGTTTTTCCTCTTTCAGAGTAGTTGCCTTGCCATTGGCACGGTATTATATTTCACTAGCAGAAAGGAGATGGCATGATAAGCGAACGGCTTATGGATATCCTTATTGATTCATTCTGGAATATCCTGCTTCCAGGCCTGACAATGACGATACCGCTTACTTTCATTTCATTTGCTATTGCCATGGTGATAGCTGTCGCCGTTGCGCTTGTGCAGTTTGCCGGCATAAAAGTGCTTAAGGAGATTGCCCGGTTCTATGTCTGGGTTATCCGAGGAACACCGCTTCTTGTCCAGTTGTTCGTTGTATTTTACGGACTTCCGAATATCGGGATACTGATTGATCCATTTCCAGCCGCCGTGATTGTCTTCTCCATAAATGAGGGGGCATATTCTGCGGAGACTATCAGGGCTGCCCTTGAGGCTGTTCCCAAAGGACAGATGGAAGCAGGGGAGTGCGTCGGTATGACCTATCTGCAGATAATACGCCGCATTGTTCTTCCACAGGCTCTCCGCATTGCATTTCCTCCGCTGTCGAATTCTTTGATTGCAATGGTGAAGGATACTTCTCTTGCTGCCAATATCACAGTAACTGAGATGTTCATGGCAACGCAGCGCATCGTAGCTAGGACATATGAGCCACTGGCTCTTTATATCGAAGTAGGGCTTATCTATCTGCTTTTCTGCACTGTACTTGCAAGACTGCAGCGCATAGGTGAGAAAAGGATGGGAGTCTATGGTAGATAATCTGTTATCTGTGAAAGGGCTATCCAAATCATTTGGAAGCGGTAAAATCCTTGATAGTATCAATCTGGATGTTGGCAAGGGCGATGTCATAGCTATCATTGGTCCCAGCGGAGCAGGGAAGACAACTCTTCTAAGGTGCATAAGCTTTCTGGAAAGGGCAGATGCCGGCTATATGGCTTTTGCGGACAAAGAGTACTCACTTCATGATGCTCCCAGAAAGGATATTCTTGATTTCCGGAGGAAAACAGGTTTTGTATTCCAGAATTACAATCTGTTTCTCAATAGGACCGCAATAGGGAATATAACCGAAGGCCTCATAATAGCGAGGAAGATGCCAAAGGCTGAGGCTGAAGCGAAAGGAATGGAATTGCTGAGGAAGGTAGGTCTGGAGGATAAGGCAGGAAGTTATCCATCAGAGCTTTCCGGTGGACAGCAGCAGCGTATTGCGATTGCCCGGGCGATGGCTTCTGATCCTTTGATGATATTCTTTGATGAGCCTACTTCAGCCCTTGATCCAGAGCTTACAGGAGAGGTCCTGTCCGTTATGCGGCAGCTTGCCGATGATGGAATGACGATGCTTGTCGTGACCCATGAGCTTGGATTCGCCGAAAATGTCTCGGATCGTGTTATATTCATGGAGAACGGAATTGTCGTTGAGGATGCTCCATCGGGGAAGTTCTTTTCAGAACCTGAAAAAGAGAGAACAAAGGAGTTCCTTGCGACTTTTATAGAGAGGTAATGAATGAAGAAGGCTTTTTCATTTATTTCAATTTTTCTCATGATTCTTCTTTCTGTCTCATGCAGCAAGGATAGTGAAGATAAAAATCTTCTGGATACGATAAAGGAGAAAGGGGAGATTACCATAGCAATGGAAGGAACCTGGGCTCCTTGGACATATCATGATGAAGATGGAGTCCTTACAGGATATGATACGGAGATCGGAAGGATCATCGCAGAGAAACTTGGCGTCTCTCCTGTGTTTGTCGAGGGGGAATGGGACGGGCTTCTTGCGGGTATTGATGCTGGTCGTTATGACATAATGATCAATGGCGTGGACGTGACACCTGAAAGAGCTGAGAAATATGATTTCACCGTGCCCTATGCTTTCAATCGTACTGCTGTGATTGTCCGTGGTGATGATGACAGGATAACGAGCATGGAAGATCTGGCAGGCATGCATACGGCAAATACCATTTCAAGTACTTATGCGGAGGTCGCAGAGTCCTATGGGGCGGAGGTCACTGGAGTCGATGATCTGAATCAGACGTTTGAGCTTCTTAAGTCTGGCAGAATTGATGCGACTCTCAATGCCGAGGTTACTTATTATGACTATATGAAAGCCCATCCGGAATCAGGATTCCGTATTGCTGTAATTGCAGATGATCCAACCGAGGTGGCCATTCCTATGAGAAAGGGCAGTGAAACAGAGACACTCAGAGAAGAGATCAACAGGATAATCGATGAGCTTTCTTCATCCGGAGAGCTTTCAGATCTCTCTTCCCGGTTCTTCGGTACGGATATTTCCCAAAGAATATGAGTGCTTTCCTGCTTTGCCATGATGCCGGATGAGAGGCTGCAAGTGGTAATCTTACAGCCTCTATTCAAAATCATGCATTCATGCTGTTTCTGATGCTCTCAACTTCACCAAGCGTTAGCCCGGAGAACTCAGCTATCTTCTGAATCGGAATGGATCCATCTTCAAGCATGCTCCTTGCAGCCTTTCTGAGCCCATTGGCTTCACCTTCCAGACGACCTTTCTTTAGTCCATCAGCTTCGCCTTTCTTCAGGCTCTCCTCGCTTGCGATCTTGATCTTCTTCTGCATTATCTCATCGAACTTCCCGCTCATGCTCTCTATCCCCTCCATCTCATTCTTGTAGTATGAAACCATGTCCCTGAGCTCATTATAGTGCATCTTGTCAGGATCAGAACACCTCAGGTCATGCATGAGATGCCCAAGCTCCGTCCCCTCATCTGCAAGGGATGAGCTCACATACACTATATGCGATCCATCACAGAAATCCTTCCCCGTTCCTTTGACTATGCGCTCAATCATGTTCAGCGCTTTCCCTTCCCCTATGGCATCTCCCCTTGTTATGAAG
>CALXKS010000019.1 GCA_944389015.1 uncultured Spirochaetaceae bacterium | reverse complement strand
TCGAGGGGTAGCAGGTAGAAGATGCAGGGCTTGAACGAAGTGAGAGCGAGGTGCCTTAAGACACCTCGCCTGCATTCAGGGGTTATACCCCCAGATCAAACCACGTCTTTTAGGCGTGGTCATGATTTTGGGCCCGTAAATCAAGATGAGGGGTAATAAAGGAAGTTTTTCCGCATCTTGCCAGATTGACGGATGAACCAATGTCCAAATTAATCCCGGATTTCAGGCACAATGGAATCATTCTTATTGTATTCATTAACGTATTTTCGTATAGTAACAGAAAATAACTATCAAGGGGTGACGAAATCATGAGCACTTCATCAGCTCAGATGCTTATTTCGATGGTCCTGTACATGTGCGTGGTCATCGGCATAGGCGTCTATTTTGCAAAGCGTGCAAACCAGAATAGTGATAACTACTATCTTGGCGGTAGATCCCTGGGACCGTGGGTCGCAGCATTCAGCGCGGAGGCTTCCGATATGTCCGGCTGGCTTCTTATGGGACTTCCTGGACTAGCATACTGGTGCGGACTTGCAGATGCTTTCTGGACAGCTATTGGACTTGCAATCGGAACATATATCAACTGGCTGCTTGTGGCCAAGAGGCTTCGCCGCTATTCCCATGTAGCTGGCAATTCGATTACGCTTCCTGAGTTCTTCAGCAACAGATTCCATGAGACAAAGAAGGTGATACTGACTATATCATCGCTTTTCATTCTCATTTTCTTCTGTGTCTATGCTGCTAGCTGTTTTGTGACATGCGGCAAGCTCTTCTCATCGATATTCGGGGCTCCCTACATCCCGATGATGCTCTGCGGTGTTGCATTTGTCGTTATTTATACATTCCTCGGAGGATTCCTTGCAGAGAGCACAAGCGATTTCATGCAGGCCATAATCATGGTATTCGCTCTCATCGTGGTTCTTGTATCCGGAACAATAGCCGCTGGAGGACTGGGCCAGGTTCTTGAGAATATAAAGAATATCCCGGGCTTCCTTGAGTTCTTCAATATCGCATCTCCTGCTGTTGATGAGGCAGGAACGCAGCTTATTGAGAATGGGGTGCCTGTATTCAACGATGCGCTTCCTTATCCTCTTCTTTCCGTAGCTTCCATGCTTGCATGGGGTCTTGGATACTTCGGCATGCCGCAGGTTCTCCTGAGATTCATGGCAATCAGGAAGTCCGATGAGCTTACAAAGAGCCGCCGTGTTGCTACGGTATGGGTGCTTATATCGCTTCTTGCTGCTGTGACGATCGGCCTTGTCGGAAGAGCTTTCGCCCCGACTGCATTCGTAACTAAATCATCGGCAGAGAATATCTTCTCATATCTTGCAAGCATGCTTATGCATCCTCTCTTTGCAGGCCTTGTCATGGCGGGAATCCTTGCTGCGACAATCAGCTCTTCGGATTCCTATCTTCTCATCGCTGCATCAGCATTCTCCAAGAACCTCTTCCAGGGAGTATTCCATACAAAGGCAAATGATAAGCAGGTCATGGTTGTCTCCCGTGTGACGCTGATCGTAATCGCTCTTATCGGGTCGCTTATCGCTCTTGATGAGAACAGCATCATCTTCACGATAGTCAGTTTCGCATGGGCGGGATTCGGCGCGACATTCGGTCCTCTGATGCTCTTCTCCCTTTTCTGGAAGAGAACGACAAGAGCAGGAGCTATTGCAGGTATGCTCTCAGGCGGAGCGATGGTTTTCATCTGGAATTACCTTGTTAAGCCGCTTGGTGGTATGTTCGGAATCTACGAGCTTCTTCCAGCTTTCCTTGTTTCCTGCATATTCATTGTCGTCGTATCGCTTCTCACAAAAGCTCCAAGCAAGGAAATCCTTGATGAGTTCGAGCTTGCGAAGACCTTTGAGTGCTGATATGGATATCGATAGAGCATTGGCGATCATTGCCGGACAGGAGGAAATCCTCCGGTTCGGCAGTGTGTCAGAGGAGGATCTCCAGGCCATCGGCAAAGATACTGTTTCCCGTATAAGAGCCATGGGAAGATGCGGTATTGTTGAAGTGAATGTGAACGGATTGACCATTTTCATGGAATCAATCAATGCCAATACAGATAATATGGAGTGGGTAAGGCGCAAGCGCAATCTGGCATCCCGCTTCTGGAGAAGCTCTCTTCGTACAGCGCTTGAGTACAGGAAGACCGGGAAAACCCTCGAAGGCCGCGGGATGGACTGGCATGATTATGCGCTCTCCGGAGGCTCCTTTCCCATACTCCTAAAGACAGGTCTCCCTGTCGGGACAATCACTGTATCCGGAATGACTGAGTGGGAAGATCATCAGACAGCCGCCGATGCCATAGCTGCATTTCTCGGCATGGATATTGAAAGGGTAGAACCATAATTGCCAACCTGGGCTATGAGGGCATTATTATCAATATAGCTTTTCTCTGCTATATTCATTGTCTATGACGAATGAAGAGGCGAGAAGCATTCTGTATAGCATAGATAGATTCTCATATGTCGATATGATTTCATTGCTGGGGCAGGAGGCATGCCATATCGATTATGCAGGGGAAGAAGGAATCATTGCCAGACCCGATAAGGATTTCATGTCCGTAGCTTCATTCACTGATTGGCATGATCTCCTTCCTTATATAGACACCTCATGTTCTCTGATCTGTGTCCATGATGAAGGCCTTCGGAATTATCTGATGGAGCATGATGGATATGAGAATAAAGAGGGATGCTATAGCTATTCCTGGTGGAAAGGCCCTCTTCATATTGATGACTACGATATACGCATACTGAATCCCGATTACCTTGAAATGATAACCAGCGTATATGCAATCGATAGCGAGGATAGCATAAGACAGCTTCTTGCAGATGGCAGGATAGCCGGGCTGTTCATTGGTGATAAGCTTGCAGGATTCGCTGGTTTCCATAGTGAAGGAAGCATGGGGATGCTTCAGGTGTTCGATGAGTACAGGAAGCATGGTTATGGAGAGCTTCTGGAGAAATATGATATAAACTGGGCCCTGTCTGAGAACCGCATACCATATTGCCATGTCTTCTTCAGCAATAAGGCAAGTATGAACCTTCAGAATAAACTCGGCCTTATCCGTGGTGCTGAACCAATCTGGTGGATCTGGAAGAAATAGCAGCAGCAGATAGTTTTTCCTTGACATATCAGCTAGCACTGATAATCTATTGATAATAATTATCAATAAGGAGCGTAGTCTTATCAAAGGAGGGATCTATGAAGTATGTTTGTCAGGTCTGCGGATATGTCTATGATGAAGAGGCAGAGGGCGTTCCGTTTGCAGAGCTTCCAGATAGCTGGACGTGTCCCATGTGCAAAGCTCCGAAGAGCATGTTTGCACCAGAGGAATCCGAAGAGAGAAATGTGGCGGCTATGCAGCCTGCTTCCATAGATGCCGATATGCTGCAGCTCTCTCCTGGTGCACTTGCGGCTCTGTTTTCGAATCTCGCAAGAGGTGCAGAGAAGCAGTATATGGAGAAGGAGCCTGTGCTTTTCAGGAGGATATCAGAGTACTTTGCTGCTGTTGTTCCCAGCATTTCCGATGCAGATATCAACATGCTCAGGGCAATTTCTGCAGAGGATATCGATAATGCATATCCACAGACAAAGGCCATTGCCTCCAGCAAAGGCGACAGGGGCGCTCTGAGGGCATGTACGTGGGGAGAGAAAGTGGAGAGGATCCTGCAGGCGCTTCTTGATAGATACAGAAGCGAAGGTGAATCCTTTCTTGAGAATACGGAAGTATGGGTATGCAGCATATGCGGTTTTGTATATATCGGAGACAACCCTCCTTCGATATGTCCTGTATGCAAGGTTCCTGACTGGAAGTTCGAGAAGGTTGTGTGAGGAGGTCTGGCATGAAGAGAATCGCAGTAAGAAATCTGAGATTGTGCACAAAGGACTGTCTATGTCTCTATGTATGCCCGAATGGTGCAACCGATACAGAGAACAGCATAATCGATACTTCAAAATGCATAGGATGCGGTATCTGCGCTGATGCCTGCCCGAGCGGTGCTATAAGCATGGTTCCTGTGGAATATCCGCCGCAGCAGAAGAAGGAAGATGCTGTCATCGCCTCGATGAACATGATTGCTGAGAATAAGGCGAAAGAGGAGAAGACTGCTCTCCAGATAGCAGAGAGCACCGATATGCCTGGCCTGAAGAGACTCATGAAGGCAGTTGCGAGATCTTCAAGGCTTTCTGCCGAAGATATATTGAGAGAGGCAGGATATATGCTTCCACAGAGCGGGAATTCGATGAATCTCCTGCAGACTCTGATCGAAGATTCCCCAGGGGAGGGTTTCCCGTCCGATGCAGCATCGGAGCTTCTTTCCTTGCTTGAATGCAATGATGGCGGATATATCCGGAAGGCATCAGGAGTCAGAAAATTCAGGTGCCTTCTGTGCGGTGCCGAGTTCGAAGTGCCGGAAGGAGAGGAGGCTGTATGCCCGAGATGCGGGGCAAAAGGGGAGGATCTTGAGCTTATAGGCTGATAGCCTTATATCTTCTTTTCAAGCAGTACCAGCTGTACTCCTTCGATTCCGTTGAATACAGTTGGTACTATTCCTATCTCATTATATCCAAGCTTTCTGTACATACCCCTTGCCGTGGTATTCCTTGCATTCGTATCCATCCTGAGATAATGGCAGTTGTTTTCCAATGCGTGATTTTCATAGAATTCAACGAAGGCTCTGCCATAGCCTTTCCCTGATTCATCAGGAGAGATCACAAGGGTATGCAGGACCATCACCTCATCATCCGGGGCCGGATACTGCCATCTTCCAATACTGTATGCATCCACCTGCTTCTGGTTGATTATCGCAGCGCCGACAATCCTCCCTTCATCTTCCTCGACAAAGAGATCTCCGTTTTCCAGAGCAGTCTCGGCTGTCTTCCGGGTTGGATAGACACCTCGTATCCATCCTATCACCGTTCTTCCCTGTTCCTCTTCTGTGTGAATCGCATCGTATATCCCTGCAGTAGCCGGGATATCAAAGGCTGTGGCTTTCCGTATCATGATATGGAAAATAGCATCTGGCCGTGCTTTTCTCAATATGTCCATTCTGATTATATTCTATCCATGATTGAGATTGTTCCAGCCTATGACCGGCTTGATGATATAAGGGTGCTTCTCTCTGAGTACACAGATATGCTTCTTTCGATGAACTATGAGTTCAGGATCTATCTTGAGCTGCAGAAGTATGATGATGAATCGCTGGATCCTTCTATGAAATATGCAATGCCTGATGGAAGATTGTATCTTGCGATGTATGATGGAAGGACAGCTGGATGCATAGCGCTTCACAGGCTTGATGAAACCTCCTGTGAGATGAAAAGACTGTATGTAAGACCTGAATACAGGGGCCACCATATAGCAACCATGCTTGTAGAGAGAATTCTTTCCGATGCCGCAGAGATAGGATATGAGGAGATCTATCTTGATACGCTTCCGGAACTCAAGGGCGCTGTCAGCCTTTACCATACATTCGGATTCACAGAGACTGAATGCTATGATGACAGTCCTATCGAGAGGACGATATTCATGAAAAGGAGTATTCAGCCGAAAAGCTCCTGCGCTTTTGATGCAAAGCGTCTGCCGTAGATTCTGAACATCTCACGGCTTTCATCGTAATGGTTTCCTTCCTTATCCAGCGCAACAGGCCCATGGTGGATTATAGGAAGGCCATAGCTTCCGCCTCCGGAGTAGATTAGCATGCCTTTTACAAGAAGCTGCCCAAGCATGTCCATGATTGCTGTATCCTGTCCGCCCTGTGCATAGTGCGCAGTAGCGAAAGCTCCTCCGAGCTTTCCTGAAAGATTGATCTTAAGAGAGTCCTCTTCAAGCCATTTCCTGATCTGCCAGACACTTGCCGCTAGATAGGTGGGAGAGCCTATGATCAGCCCTGAGGCCGCTTCAAGATAATCCTTATCCACTTCATCAGTGCGTATGTTGAAGATTCCTGCCTCTGCACCTGATTCCCTGATTCCAATGGCTATCTCCTCTGCCATCTCCAGAGTGTGGCCGGTAAGGCTGTAGCAGACTATCGCGATATCCATATCACTTCTCATAACCAAGGATGGCGGATATCTCACTTGCCGTTTCCATTATCGTGGCAGTATTGTTCTCGATATTCTCCATGCAGAATCTGAATACCGGCCAGGAGACGGATATGGCGGCGACTGCTTTGCCAGAGTAATCTCTTATTGGAGCCGCAATGCAGACGATATTCTCCTCATGCTCCTCTTTATCGATTGCATAGCCCTTTTCCCTTATATCATCAAGCTCGCTCCTTAAAGCAGTTTCATTCAGGGATTTGGGTGTGAAAGGCTTCAGAGTATGGGTTGCAAGGTAGCTATCGAAATCTTTCTCCGGCATCTCGGAAAGGAAGATCTTGCCTATTGCAGTACAGTAGAGCGGAATGATCTTGCCCACTCTTGAATACATGCGGAGCGTATAGCTTGACTCCTCCTTCAGAACATAGACGGCTTCGTCATCCTCGAGGATTCCCATATGTACAGTCTCGCCAAGCACCTCCGATAGCTTCTTTGCAAACGGCTTTGCTGTGGAGACAAGATCGATGTGCGACAGCGATCTCGAACCGACCATGAACATCTTAAGCGTCAGATGATACTGATCGGCCGAGTCGCGGTATACATAGCCGAGAGAGACAAGAGAGGAGAGGAAGCGCAGAAGCGTTGCTTTTGGCAGTGATGTGGCCTTCGCGAGATTCTCAAGGTTGATTGCTTCAGCCTTTGATAACGTTTCAAGGATCAGAACTGTCCGCTCAACAGCGCTCATTCTGCTTTCTTCATACCTCTCCATCATCCTTACTCCTCAGCCTTCAAAGTATTTCTGTGCGTTGTTAAATGAGATGTTCCTTACTATCTCCCCGAGATTATCGATATCTGCAGGGAACTCGCCATTCTCAACCCAGTTTCCTATCACGTTGCAGAGTATGCGTCTGAAGTATTCGTGGCGGGAGTAGGAGAGGAAAGATCTTGAATCTGTAAGCATGCCGATGAATGCCGGAAGCACGCCGACATTTGCAAGAATCCTGATCTGCTCTTCCATGCCATCCCTATGATCGCAGAACCACCATGCCGATCCAAGCTGCATCTTTCCCTTGATTCCTCCGCCCTGATAGCATCCCATGAGTGTTGCAAGGGTGTAGTAATCTTTTGGATTGAGGGTATAGAAGATGGTCTTTGGTACTTCATCTGTCTCAGAGAGAGCTCCGAAGAACATCGAGATTCCCTCTGCAAGCTCCTTGTCATGGGATGCATCGTAACCTGTATCTGGTCCGAGAAGGCGATACATTGTCTTGTTGTTGTCCCTGATTGAAGCGAAGTGGCACTGGAATGCGACATTGTGCTTGTTGTATGCACGGGCAAGAGCGGAAAGGACGAATGTCCTGTATGCATCTGCTTCCTCTGCCGTTACAGCATTGCCTTCCATTCTCTTCTGGAATACAGCATTTACCTTCGAGGCTTCCCAGAATGTATGAGGACATGTGATAAGAGCATGATCAGATGCTCTGCACCCCATCTCAACAAAGAACTCGAGCCTCTTCTCGAGAGCCTTGATGACATCCTCTGCGTTCTTTATATCGATACCTGCAGCGGCTGCGAGCTTTGCGATGTACTCTGCGAAGTCCGGCTTCTCGATGTTGAGAGCCTTGTCTGGGCGATAGGAAGGAATGACCTTTGCAGGGCACTTTCCGTCAGCCTTGATGATCTTGTGGTACTTGAGGTCATCGGCCGGATCATCGGTTGTTCCGACTGCATAGACCCTGAATTTCTTCATGATGCCGAAGACAGAGAGCTCCGGGTTGGACTTGAACTGGTCGTTTGCCTCATCATAGATCTTCTTTGCATTCTTCCTGCAGAGTATATCTGTGATGCCGAAGTATCTCTGGAGCTCAAGGTGTGTCCAGTGATAGAGCGGGTTGCCGATGAGATTCTCCATTGTCTCTGCCCAAGCAAGAAACTTGTCATATGGATCAGCATCCCCTGTTATCAGCTTCTCATCGAATCCGCAGGCTCTCATCATTCTCCACTTGTAGTGGTCTCCTCCAAGCCAGGCATCAGTTATTGTCGTGAATCTCTTGTCTGATGCGATCTGCTCTGGTATGAGATGGCAGTGATAGTCGAATATCTGGGCATCTGCAGCATATTCATGGTACAGAGTCCTCGCGGTTCCGGTCTCAAGAAGAAAATCCTTGTCCATAAATGGTTTCATAATACAACACCATCCTTGAATATCGAGATCTCGGAGTACCCATTGATCTCGTTCTTCGTATGCTCTTCCCCATCAGCGACACTGATGATGAATTTGATAAGATCATCCGTTACCTTCCCTGGATCCTCTGTAAGCATCGGGGATGCATCGAAATCGATCCAGTCCTTCTTGTGAAGCGCAAGATCGTGATTCGTGGCTATCTTCACAGTAGGTACAGGTGCGCCAAGCGGTGTTCCCCTTCCTGTTGTGAAGAGAATCATGTGAGCGCCTGCTGCTGTCATATCCGTTGTCGATACGATATCATTGCCTGGACCTGAAAGGAGCGTGAGCCCTGGGGTTGTCACCCTTTCACCATAGCCAAGAACAGATGTTACCGGAGCTCTTCCGCCTTTCTGCACGCATCCAAGGCTCTTATCCTCAAGAGTGGAGATTCCTCCTGCTTTGTTCCCTGGGGATGGATTCTCATAGACAACCTGGTTGTGCGATGTGAAGTAGTGCTTGAAGTCCTGGACCATCTTCACGGTCTTATCGAAGATCTCCTGGCTTACGGCTCTGTTCATCAGCATCTGCTCTGCCCCGAACATCTCGGGAACCTCTGTCAGGATGCCCGTTCCGCCCATGGCAGTGAGCGCATTGCAGAAATGTCCGACAAGCGGATTTGCAGTGATTCCGGAAAGACCATCGGAGCCTCCGCATTTGAAACCGATAACAAGCTCTGACATAGGAACGGATTCTCTTTTGTCAGACTTCATTGTCCCGGCAATCTCATTCATCAGCTTCTTGGCATCAGCAATCTCATCCTCCGATTCCTGCGCGACAAGGAACTTCACTCTTGAGCTGTCAACAGGTCCAAGGAGTTCCTTGAAGGAATCCATCGTATTATTCTCGCACCCAAGCCCGAGAACAAGAACGCCACCTGCATTAGGATGGTGGACGAGACCTGCAAGGATTTTCCTTGTATTCTCGTGGTCCCCTCCCATCTGTGAGCATCCGAACGGGTGGATCCATGCATGAACGCCATCCTCAAGTCCCAGAGTCTCATTGCCCCAGGCTTCAAGCCTCTCTGCTATGCGGTTCACACAGCCGACAGTAGGCACGATCCAGAGCGAGTTGCGGATTCCGATCTTGCCATTCTGCCTTCTGTAAGCCTTGATCATAGGCACATGTCCGCTCCATCTGGCCTTGTCTTCCTCCGCTTCCCTCATGGCTTCTTCCGCAGCCGCTCTGTCATAGGTATACTCAGCATCCTCTGCAAGAAGAGTGTGGATGTTGAAGGCGTGGACATGCTGTCCTTTCCCTATATCTTCCTTCGCGGCTCCGATCGGATAGCCATACTTTATGATCTTCTCCTCTTTCTTTATATCAGAGAGGGCAACCTTGTGCCCTCCGGGGATATCAGAGAAGATCGTGAATGTATCCCCATCGACTGTGACTACATCGCCCTTGAAAAGCGGTTCAAGAGCCACAGCTACATTGTCGCGGGGATTGATCCTGATCAGTTTTCCTGCCATATATCAGAGACTCCTGATTGTTTCTGCCATACCCTTGGTCCAGATGGACTCAAGATATGAAGCGACCTTGTCCTCAAGACCTGCTACAGCAGTGAGATCCTCTCCCCACCATGCAGATTCCGAGAGAACTGCCTTTGCAATTGCCTTTCCCTTCTCAGCAGCATCCTTGTAGGAAGCCTTGTAGAGAGATGCGAACTTCTCAAGGACCTCCGGGCTGTCGCTGATGAGGTACTTCTCTCCATTCCTGTCACCCTTGAGAGATGTTCCTTCATACTCAGTTCCTTCATAGAAGCTGATGAGGGCAGCAAGTGAGAATGTCAGGACAGTTGGAAGCTTTCCGTTCTTCTTCATATAGCCGAGGAGGGAAGGAAGGTCACGTGTCTTGAACTTTGAGACGCTGTTGAGGGAGATGGAGAGGAGGAGATGCACGATATACGGGTTGGCAAATCTCTCGAGGACATCGCCAGCATACTCCTCAAGCTGCTTCTTATCTCCATCCATCGATGGGATGATCTCCTCAAAAAGGCCTCTCTTCATCATCGGGAAGATGAGATCGGACTTGATGCATTCCTCAACTGTATTGAGACCTGTCTGGTATGCTGCAAGTACAGACATTGTGTGAGCGCCATTGAGGATGCGGACTTTCCTTGTCCTGTAGAAGGACATATCATCGGTCCATATCACATTCACACCAGCAGCAGCTGTCGGAAGCTCATCCTCATGGGTCTTTCCATGGCATTCGATTACCCAGAGAAGGAAGATCTCTGCGCTGTCAAGAAGTTCATCCTTGTAACCGATCTTCTCGCAGATCGCATCTGCTTCTGCTCTTGGATATCCCGGGACGATCCTGTCGACAAGGCTGTTGCAGAAATCACAAGCATTCTCAAGCCAGTCGATGAATCCTTTCTCGAGTCCCCACTCATTTGAGTACTGGAGAACGATTCTCTTCAGGTTGTCTCCGTTCTTGTCAATGAGCTCACATGGGATAGCGATGATTCCCTTTGATGCATCACCATTGAAATGTTTGTATCTTCTATAGAGGAAAGCTGCGACTTTGCCGGGGTAGGATACCTGCGGTTTATCATCAAGCTTATCACCTTCATGGTATGCTATTCCTGCCTCTGTCGTATTTGAGATGATGAATCTAAGATCAGGATTCTCTGCCTGAGCAATGAATGCATCATAGTCGGAATACGGATTGATGCAGCCAGCAACGCTTGTGATCTTCCTGAATTCCTCGACAGGCTTGCCGTTCTGTACACCCCTGAGAACAGTTGTATAGAGGCCATTCTGTCCGTTGATCTTATCTCCCATTCCGTTTGCAAGCGGCTGTACCATCATGACACTGCCGTTGAAACCGCCTTTCTCGTTGAGGATGTCGATAATCCAGTCAACGAATGCTCTGAGGAAGTTTCCCTCACCGAACTGAAGTACTTTTACAGGGCGCTGTGGCTTCTGTACCGTTTCCATAATTGTCTTCATCTGACGTCTCCTTTCCCATGTGTGTTGTCAATTGTATTCCTAACCGGCTTGGTTCCAAAGAGGAAATGTGCCGAAATTGCTGTCGTTGTCTGCTGCAGTACGATTCCTGAGATTATCGGGATCAATGAGGCAGGCGGGAAGAACTGAATGGCAAGAACCATTGCTGCTGATATATTCTTCATGCTTGATGCAAATGTGACCGAGACCGTATTGGCATGATCAAGGCGGGCAAGCTTTGCTATCAGGCTGGAAACAACAAAGCTCAGGACGGTGAATATGAATGCCGATAAAGCCTGAGGGATATATGCCACTGAAGCGGATGCTATAAGATCATCGGCTATCTGGCTTGTGTTTATGATAACGACAAACAGCAGGCCGATCTTCGTGAAAGGCTTCAGTACAGGAACCGCATGATCCGTACAGTGCCCTTTCGAGAGAGCATTGATCAGAATCCCTATCGCCGATGGAATCACCACCATATACAGCAGCGATAGCATCATGCCGGAAGTATCGAATTCAATATGCGAGGAAGCAAGCACTCTCACTGTCAGCGGTACTGATACAGGGGCAAGCATCGTTCCTATTACAATAAGAGTAAGGGAAAGAGCGTTGTTGCCATTGAATATCCCGGACCATACGCATCCTACAACTGCTGTAGGAATCGCATACAGGAGCACAAAGCCTGTTATAGCATCGCCGTTTCCTCTGAAGAACAGAGAGGCAAGCCCTGTCATGAGGCAAGGAATGATTATATATGACGTAAGCAGGAAGATGAAAATCGGCTTCGGCTTTCTGATTATCGTTCCGAAGTCCTTCACCGAGACCCCCATTCCGCTGACAAGAGTCAGAAACGCGAACAGTGGAGTCACAAAAGGCTTTCCTCCGATAAATAGATCGGAGACAATAAGTCCAAGCACTACTCCTGTTGGAGTCAGGAGAGGCATGAAGCGCTCAAGTCCTTTGTTCGCAGCGATAAGCTTCTGTTCGACGGTTGAAAAACGGAACATAGTTTCAGTTTAGTCCATTATGGATTTCTGTCAAATATATTTGCTATTTATCGCGGAATTTCGGCAGAATATTAGACTAGAAGCAATGAAGCACATCGGATTCATAACATCGAATATATATCAGGGGGTGAGCGTTGCGCTCTGGAAGGCTTTCTCGGCCTTGCTCCGTGAGCATTCCGATACCGCGCTCTTCATTTTTCCAGGCGGCAGGATAAATCCTCCTGGGGAGAGCGAAGGCATGCGCTCGTTCATCTACAAGCTGGCAGGAAAGAGCTCTCTTGATGGAGCAATCGTATGGTCGAGCTCGCTTGCAGGCACTTTTCTGGATGATGCCGTAGGACGATTCGTCACCAGTCTCTCTGATGAAATCCCCGTCATGGCAATCGGACGGTGCCATGATGGTATTCCTTCTGTCTCTTTCGATGCTTATGGGGGAATGAAAGCCCTTGTCAGCCATTTCATAGAAGTCCATGGCGAAAGGCGGATTGCATTTATCCGTGGACCGGAGAGCCATGAGAGCGCTGAAGAACGTTTCCAGGCATATCGAGATGCGCTTTCAGCCCATGGCATAGCCTTCGATGAGTCTCTTGTATCATCACCGCACGACTGGGATGATGGCAGAGCCGCTGCGGAGGAGCTTCTTGTCTCGCGTGCGCTCAGTCCCGGGAAGGATTTCACATCGATCATCGGAGCATCCGACCTTCTTGTCACCGCTGCCGCAATCTACATGGAAGGTATTGGTCTCAGGATTCCGGAGGATATCAGGATAGGGGGATTCAATGATACTGAGGATAATCTGAGGCTTTCTGTAGGCCTGACCACAGTGCATCTGCCTATAGAGAGGATGGCGGAGGAGTCATTCAGAGGCATATGCTCATTGATCGAAGGCAATGAGGCAGGGGATGTTTTCATCAGGACAACCCCGGTGATCCGGCATTCCTGCGGATGCATGTCCAGGAATAAGCACCTAGGCACTGAGGAGATAAACCAGACTATCGATGATATCCGGAGCGGAAAGGATATACAGCCGTTCATAGAGCGCTCAGGAAATCTTGAGGATCTGCTTGATTCCATCCAGGACGAGGATGATTCTGCGGTTCTTTACCGCAGAGTTGCCATGGCATACAGAAGAGCTGAAGCGGAATCAAGGATAAGGGTGCGTGGATTATCACGGATACTGGATGGCTTCAAGACAGAGCTTCTTGCAGCGAAGTCGTATAGTATGATCCCTCCCCTGATGAAGGAGTTCTTCCCAGGAATGGGTATACATAGTGCATTTCTGGTTCTATTCTCCGGATCTTCTTCTGTAATGAGGGCCGGTTTCTCAGGAGAAAGGATCTATTCTTCTCCTTTCTCCTTCCCTGGATGCCGGATTCTTCCAGAAGAGATAGGCCAGGATCTCAGCGGAGGAGTGTTCATTGTCGAGCCTCTTTATTCCGGAACTATTGAGCTTGGCTATATCGTCCTGGGATTGGAGGGAAATGAAAGCTATATAGCGGAAAGCCTCCGTGCATCATTCTCCTCAGCAGTGAAAGGCATAACCCTTTTCGAGGAGGTCGAGACGGCCCGGGATGAAGCACGGAAGGAGGAGTATGAGGCAGAGATGTTCTATTCGAATATATCGGAAGGGGTTCTGCTTCCGATTACCGAGATGAGGTCAATGCTGCAATCAGATAACTCCGACAGGGAAAAGCTATCTCTGAAGCTTTCTGAGGCAGAGCATATCCTCCGGCTTGCCATGATCCAGAGATCAGGCTTCTCTGTTGAAGAAAGACTCATACCTTTCGATATGATTACCGAAGATCTCAGAAGTGCCGGTTTTCTTCCTGATATTCCCTCTGGTATGCCATCATTCCTGATCGATAGAAAGATGTTCATGGAAATGATGAAGCTCATACAGATCTGGTGCAGCAGCTTCTCCGGAGCCCTTAGAGAGAACGGCCTTGCTCTTTCATTCGACGTTGGAGTGTCCTGCGAAGGCAGCTCTTCCATCATCCTTGCTGAACGTATGGCCTTCCTTTCGTCTTTCGGTTTCTCTCTTCAGGA
This sequence comes from uncultured Spirochaetaceae bacterium, assembly GCA_944389015.1. GTDB lineage: Bacteria > Spirochaetota > Spirochaetia > Sphaerochaetales > Sphaerochaetaceae > Ornithospirochaeta. The sequence goes on along the minus strand of CALXKS010000019.1, from coordinate 11,580 downwards.
TGGCAGGCTTTGCATAATGATCCATTATCCTCGGCTGAAAGGCGCTTCTCCTTCACCTGAAGGAAGACACGGAGTCCTGTTCATAGGAGGTAGGGAAGCCTCCATGCCTGAGCCTATACGATCAATAGCCTCTACTGTGAATGATAATCCCAGCGCTGTGGCCTGGATCAACGGAGATGCAGATGCTGAGGACATCGGGAAATACAGAGGACTGCCAATGGCCTGCTTCGCGCTCAGGGAGGAGTATCAGTCCCTTGATGATGCTCTTTTCCCCTGTGGCAGGATCATAGTTATGGGCGATGCGATGATTCCTCCATATCTTTCCTCAGAGACTGTTGTCAGGGTCGGCAGCAGAGAAGAGGCCCTTGAAGAGAAGGGCGCAAAGCTCATCATTCTCTCTGAGGCAAGGATAAAGGATGCTGTCTGGTTCAGGTCAGAAGCTTCCTTCTCTTCCGTACCTATCATATTCATGAAGGACAGATTCCAGAAAAAAGATGCAGAAGGCATTGCGGAGCTTCCTATGATCCTCTTTGCTAATCCTTCATACCTTGAATCACCGGAAGCAGGAAAAAGGCTTCAGGAGATCATCAAAGGTTCTCCCATGCTCCCCGGCTTCACAGCTTTATCTGTCAGGAAGGCGATAACGTATATGAATGAGAAAGCTGGTTCAATGATATCAAGATGGCAGGTTGCCGAGGCAGCAGGTGTCAATGAGGATTATCTTTCCCGGATATTCCATAAGGAAATGGGTATCTCTCCCTGGGAATATCTGAACAGATACAGGATCCAGATAGCTTCATCACTCCTCAGCTCAACCTCTCTATCCATCCGTGATATCGCCGCAATGTCAGGATTCCAGGATCCGGCATACTTCAGCAGGGTATTCAGAAAGATAAAAGGTATGACACCAGGGGAATGTAGAAAGAGAAAATAGGCTTTCAAACCGCGGGGATAATGAAATCAACAGAGCTTTATCTGTTCTTGATACAACCGCAAAGGCTTTTGGTATATTCTCAGCGATCCATGTCCTTCCAGAATTGTTGATTGCTTTATAATTTTCAAATTTTGTTTGACAAATACAGATAATCTTCTAGGATTATATAATGATAATTGAAAATTGAGGTAGGCAATGGATAAAAGCTTTTTTGCAGGGATTATACCTCCGATCGCAATTCCCATCGATGAGAATGAGCGCCTTGATGAGGCAAGGCTCAGAAAGCATGTGGACTTTGTGATTGATGGCGGTGTCAGCGGAATACTTGCTTTTGGATCTAACGGCGAGTTCTATATGCAGGATGAGGATGAACAGGAGGAGATCCTTTCTATCATCATGGATCAGGTGAATGGCCGTGTGCCTGTCTACATGGGTATAGGAACCATACGGACAAAGAAGTGCGTCAGGCTAGCCCAGATGGGGCTGAAGCATGGAGTCAGTGCGATCTCTGTCCTGCAGCCGATGTTCCTCAAGCCATCAGCAGATGAGCTATATACGCATTTTGCGACGATAGCTGACAGTCTTGATGGAACACCGATGCTTCTCTATAACAACCCTGGGCGTACAGGATATGGCATTCCTCAGGATGTTGTGGAGCGTCTTGCTCATGAGAAGGAGAATCTCATAGGTATGAAGGACAGCTCTGGGGATATCACCCAGACAGAAGAGTTCATTAGGCGTAACCGTGATGTGGGTTTCAGGGTGATGTGCGGCAAGGATACTGTAATTTTCGCCGGACTCTCCGTTGGCGCTGTCGGTGCTGTTTGCTGCACAGCGAACTTCCTGCCAGAGCTGGTCTGCTCAATATATGATAAATTCAAGGCGGGGGATCTCAAGGGCTCTCTTGAGGCACAGTTTGTTCTCAATCCGATAAGGCTTCAGATGGATAAGTGCTCTTTCCCTGTTGCTACAAAGGATCTGACAAACATCCTTGGACATGAAGTTGGGAAGCCGTATCTTCCATCAAAGCCTTCTACAGAGGAAGAGAAGGAAGGCCTGAGAGAGGTTCTCAGGAAGAGTGGATATCTAAAGTAATCAATCAGGAGGATAGGAAATATGAAGATTGGATTCATAGGACTTGGAATAATGGGACGCCCGATGGCGAAGAATCTCATCAAGGCTGGACATGAGCTTGTTGTATGCGACTTCAATAAGGAAGCTGTTGCTGATCTCGTATCATGCGGAGCGAAGGCTGCTGAGAACGGTGCGGCGATTGCTGCAGAGTGCGATCAGGTCATCACAATGGTTCCGAATAGCCCGCACGTAAGGACAGCTGTTCTTGGAAAGGGTGGTATCATTGAGACAGCAAAGCCAGGATTCACGCTTATCGATATGTCATCCATCGATCCGGTTGAGAGCCAGAAGATCGGTGCAGAGCTTAAGGAGAAGGGCATTGATATGCTTGATGCTCCTGTTTCCGGAGGCGAGCCGAAGGCAATCGACGGGACGCTTTCTGTTATGGTCGGCGGCGAGAAGGCCACATTCGACAAGTATCTTCCGCTTCTGAAGGCAATGGCTGGATCAGTAACATATGTCGGCGCGCTTGGTGCTGGCAACATCGCAAAACTTGCGAATCAGATTGTTGTTGCATGCAATATCGCAGCAGTGGCAGAGGCTCTTACTTTCAGCAAGAAGGTCGGTGCCGATCCAGAGCTGGTATATCAGGCAATAAGGGGAGGTCTTGCAGGATCTACTGTAATGGATGCAAAAGCCCCGATGATGATCGATGGCAACTACAAGCCGGGCTTCAGGATTGAGCTGCATATCAAGGATCTGACAAATGCTCTCAATGCCGCACATGCTGTAAATGTACCTGTTCCTCTCACAGGCGAGGTGATGGAGATGATGCAGTCCCTCAAGGCTTATGGCCATGAGAAGGAAGATCACAGTGCTCTCGCCAGATACTACGAGAAGATCAGTGAAGTCTCTATCGTAAAGAAGTGAGATCAAGGGGGAAGGGGAATGAGACTCATTCAGATATCTTCTGAGGATAATGTAGCGATTGCTGTAACGGCTATAGATAAGGGCAGTGTCATAGACGGTTTCGGTTTCTCCGTCCTTTCCGATGTTCCTCAAGGACATAAGGTAGCCCTTGAAGATATGAAGAAAGGTGATAGAGTCATACGCTATGGTGTTGAGCTCGGTACTGTAAACAGAGATGTCAGAAGAGGTGAGTGGATCAATGAGAAGATGATAGATCTGCCTCTTTCCCCTGAGCTTTCATCTCTTCGTCCTGGCAATAAAGGCGTTGTCTATCCCAATCCCCCGGAGAGAAGGACCTTCCTCGGCTATGATAATGGGGATGGACGCTATGCAGGGACAAGAAATCTCCTTGGCATCGCCACGACGGTGCAGTGTACCGCTGGCGTTCTGAGGATTGCGGCAGAGAAGATCCGTAAGGAGATCCTGCCGAAGTATCCTAATGTTGATGGTGTATCTGCTCTCATCCATCCATATGGATGCGGAGTGGCTATAAATGCCACAGATGCATATATCCCTATACGCAATGTGGCTAATCTGATACATCATCCTAATTTCGGAGGAGAGCTGATGGTCGTTGGCCTTGGCTGCGAGAAGCTGACATTCGACCGCGTACTCTCCCCTGAAGAGATCAATGACAATAATGTTCTCGTCCTGCAGAAATGCCATGGATTCTCCGATATGGTTGCCTCGATCTGCCGCATGGCGGAGAAGAAGCTTCAGAAACTCAATGAAAGAAGGCGTACTGAGCTTCCTCTCGATAAGCTTATCGTCGGGACACAGTGCGGAGGCTCGGATGCTTTCAGCGGTATAAGCGCCAACCCATCCATAGGCCGGGCTTTTGATATGCTGGCAGCGAACGGCGCGACTGTGATGTTCTCCGAAGTGACGGAAGTCAGGGACGGTGTTCATTTCCTTGCAGATCGCTGTTCTTCCGATGAGGTTGTCGAAAAGCTGAAGAAGGAAATCGGCTGGTATGATGAATACCTCGCGAAGGGTGGAGCGGACAGAAGCGCAAATCCAACACCTGGCAATAAGGCTGGTGGTCTCAGCAATATTGTCGAGAAGGCTATGGGCTCGATTGCAAAGAGCGGGCATTCTCCTATTGCAGAGGTGATCGGACCGGGAGAGATCCCGACAAAGCACGGTCTTGTCTTTGCTGCAACCCCTGCCAGTGATATCGTGTGCGGGCCGACACAGCTTGCCTCCGGTATTACTCTGCAGGTGTTCAGCACAGGTCGTGGAACGCCATATTCGCTTGCAGAGATCCCCGTGATGAAGATATCTACGCATTCAGAGCTCTTTGAGATGTGGCCGGATCTTTTTGATGTCGATGCTGGTGGCATAGTGACAGGGACCAAGACGATTGATGATGTCGGCCGGGATCTGTACAATATGATTCTTGATGTCGCGAGCGGAAAGAAGAGCAAGGCTGAGGCCCTCGGATTGTACAATGATCTGATTATCGACAATCCTGCTCCTATAACCTGATCGGCAAAGTAGGGGATTATGGCAGAAAACGGAGATAAATACACAATCAACGCGGTAGGCCGGAGTTTCAGGATCCTGGATTTCATTGGATCCTGTCCTGGTCCGGTTTCCATACAGGATGTAGCAGCGGAGCTTGAGTGCAACAGCAATATGGCATTCAGGCTTCTCAGGAGCCTTGAGGATACAGGATATGTGGAAAAGGATCAGAGGACTGGTCTCTATTCCCTGTCTCTTAAGGTCCTGAAGCTTTCAAGAAAGGCCCTTCAGTCTCTGGAGATCAGAAAGTATGCAATGCCTTGTCTGGAGATTCTCTGGAGCCAGTTCCCCAAAGCAAATGTCAATCTCGCTCTTCGTGATGGTGATGATATCCTGATGGTGGATCGTATTGATGCGAATCAGGTTCCACGTACCTATTTCACCCCTGGCAAGATAGTTCCTTTCCATTGTTCCGGTGTTGGCAAGGTGCTTGTGTCAGCTCTGTCCGATGAGGAGATTTCTGCCATGATCGACAGGGCCGGTGGCCTCAAGGCCTTCACTCCTGAGACAATCACGGATCCTGAGGTGTTCCTCAGGGAGATTGCCAAAGTAAGGCTGGAGGGTGTCGGAAGGGATCGTAATGAATATATCCCGAATGATAACTGCTCTGCTGTCCCTATAATGGGAGCGGACGGTAAAATAGCCGGAGCCATCTCCACAAGCGCGCTCTCATCAAGCATGAGCGCAGAGGAAATCGAGAACACTATCCCTGAGCTCAAGAAGACAGCAAGTCGCATAAGCGGTATGCTTGGCTATACCGCACTGTGATGGAAAGAGGCGGATCCTGGATAGATCCGCCTATATCGATATCCTAATTCATTCAGCTTCATATCTGAAATAGCCGTATTCTGCAGAGTTTCCGCTCTCGTTGCCATTTGAACTCCCATACATGCCGAACATCACTCCTGTGAAGCCTCCTTGCATGATTGAAAGCCTTGAGCCATCGAGTACAGGTCCGAATGCTTTGAATTCCTTGTCATCCGGATTCCTGAACCATGCTCTGTATTCCAGTCCGTCTGCAGCGAATCGAAGGACAAGATGGCTGCCGCATTCCTTCTCTGCGAGGGTCTCTCCAGCATATGATAGCCTGAGAACCGTCTTGTTATTCTCTTTGGTTATTGCCAGAGTATAGTGCCTCTCCTGATTGAGTATTACGGCAAGACCGGCTTCCTCTCCTTCTGCTGGATTGAATTCTATCTCTGCCTCAGCTTCAAACTTCTTCTCTGTCTGCCTGACTCCTGCAAATGCTGCCGGATGCGGCTCTGTAAGCCTGAATCGGTTTATATGCAGGAAAAGCTTTCCGTCTTTTATCGTATAGACGGGAGATGGCTGTGTCCTCAGTGTCTCGAATGCCAGAGGCAGATTATCCGGGAAAGACTCCGCGGTTGTCGCTTCTTCGCCTAATTCCATGGGTTTGCTGATCGGGGATTCATATACAGCTTCGACCTTTCCCGTCTCAGGGGCGAATACCGGCCAGTCATCCTCCCATATCACCGGGACGATGAAAGTCTCCCTTCCTATATTCCTCAGCATCGGGTCCTCATAAGGTCTTACACCGAGGATGGAGCTCCACCATGATCCATCGGGAAGCTGGAGAAGATCCGCATGTCCGATGCTGTTGAATTCACTGCCTCTTCGCATCATACGGTGTGTAAGCACAGGATTCCTGGGATTGGGTTCATAGGGGCCGTATATATCCGTGCTTCTGAATACGCTTACTGCATGGTTATGGGATGTCCCTCCCTCTGCAATCACCAGATAGTAGAAGCCATCCTTGAAGAAGAGATGAGGGCCTTCCGGGCAGGCAGCTCCGCGCACAGCTCCATCTTTCAGGAGTATCTTCCTCTCTCCGATGAGCTTTCCTTCCTTCAGGTCAATCCTGCTTATCCATATCCATCTGCTTCTGTCGGAGGGATTCTCCGGATGCGGCCTCATATTGCCAAGGCAGTATGCTTCACCATTCTGGAAGAAGAGCGCAGGGTCTATGCCTTCCACCTCTTTTATATACTGTTTTCTCCATGGACCTGCTGGATTCTTTGCACTCATGAGGATACATTCATTCTCGTGGTAGTTATCGTTCTTCACGAGGGTAGTGATCATATAGAATGTATCGTCATCTTCCCTGTATCTGATAGTAGGTGCGTATATTCCCTTTGCGGATCTTGAGGATGACATGTCGAGATCGGAGGGATCCGTGATGCAGAATCCGATCTGCTCCCAATGCGCAAGATCCGTTGAATGGTAGATGGGGACTGCCGGGAAGTACTCGAATGTCGAAGTGACGATATAGAAATCACTCCCTTTGCGGCAGATTGAAGGATCCGGATTGAAACCTCTGATGATTGGATTATTGATTGTCATAACCTCTCCTTTTTCTCAATTCAGGATTATCATGCAGGACTGGATTTTCCGCAATGAGAAAATCTAATTAAATTATAAATCAGGTATAGTATATTATAAAAATCTAAATCAATTATAAAAAAACGTAAATTTTCCTTGACAAATCAAATATCTAAGCTAGCATAAAGCTATAATTAAGTGTGCACGAGCACTACAATTTGATTGTGTTCTTGGACAAAGAAAGGAGAAATGTTATGAAAAGGAGACTCTTTACTTTAGTACTGTCTGTTCTTCTTGTTGCTTCTGTCTTCGCAGGTGGTTCATCAGAGAAATCCGCCTCATCAGAAAGCGGAGAGACTGTGCTCACTGTCCTCACGACAGCAGTCACACAGGAGCCTGAGGGAACGCTTGCAAAGGAATATATCGCTGAGTTCGAAGCTCAGCATCCTGGTGTTCATGTGGAGTGCACTGGTGTTCCTATGAACTCTGCTCTTCAGAGAATCACCACACTTGCAGCTTCCGGTGCTCTTCCTGATCTCTTCGTGAATGTTGAGAATATCATCGGAACACTTGAGGATATGGGAATCTGCGAGGATCTCACTCCGTATCTCTCAGAGGAGGAGAAGAACAATATCGTAGATGCTGTAAGAGAGTCCTGCACAATAGATGGCAAGATCATCGCATATCCTTGGTATTCAGCTCCTAATGCTCTTATCTACCGCACAGACTGGCTTGGGGAGCTTGGAATCGAGCCTCCGAAGACTCTTGAGGAGATGGCGGAAGTGGCCAAGGCTCTTACAAGAGACACAAATGGCGATGGCACAGTCGATACATATGGATTCGGTCTTATCGGAACGAATGATGACTCCGGAGCAACGAGATTCGTTATGATCATGAGAAGCTTTGGCGCCCGTGAGCTTTATTTTGAGGATGGCGAGTGGAAGACAGAGGTCGGCTCTCCTGAGAGCATCCAGGCATTCCAGTTCTTCAGCGATCTCAAGAACAAGTATGGCGTAGTTCCTCCAGGAGCAATCGAGAATAGCTTCAATGAGAACGTCAACCTCATGGCTATGGAGCAGATCGGAATGCTTATCGCAGGATCCAACTCCGTAGGAAAGATCTTCAACGCAAACCCTGACCTCCGCGGAAAGATCGGAAGCGTTCAGATGCCTTCCGGCGTTACGACATTCACTCCGGTTTCAATGCTTGGCTGGTCACTTAACCCAGAGTCGAAGAACAAGGAGCTTGCAATGGAGTTCGTGAAGTTCATGTCGAACAAGGAGAATTCCATCAGATGGGTTGAGGTTACAGGAAGACTTCCTGCTATGAAGGATGCTATTGCGGATTCCGATTACCTTGCAGATCCTCTCTTCGATGGTTTCATCGCTGGCGTTGAGAACATGGAGCAGGCTCCTAATGCACCTTTCTATGCAGAGGTCAAGACAGAGCTCGGAAGAACTTATCAGAAGCTTCTCCTCGATCCATCTCTTGATGTCGCAGCAGAGGTAAAGGCATGCGGCGAAGCTATCCAGAACATCATCGATAACAACGCCTGATTGTAATAACAGGCCTGTTTATCCCAGCCCCGGTGCATGGGGCTGGTATTTGTCTTGCTTGATAAGGATGGGGTATTGTGGCAAAAGATAGGAAAATGATCAGACATAGGGGAGATCTCTTCCAGAGCAGAGCTGGATATGCGTTCATATCACCAGCATTCCTTGTTCTGGTGCTGATGGTCGTCTATCCCCTTATATATGGTATCGTGATCAGCTTCTTCGATACCAACCTTGTAAATAAGTTTGATTTTGTAGGACTGAAATACTACGGAAGGCTGATAAAGGACACATCATTCTATGCTTCCCTGGGACGCACGGTGATGTTCACATTCTTCACAGTGCTGGGAAGAACGATCCTTGCTGTTCTCTTTGCCAATATTCTTGTCATGGATAATCTTCCTTACAAGAAGGCATTCAGGGCGATCCTTGTGCTTCCATGGTTCTTCCCCGATGTAGTTGTCGGTATGCTCTGGAGATGGCTGTACAATGCAAACTATGGCCTCTTCAACTTCATCCTCAGGTCGCTTGGTATAATCGACGGACCGATTGAATGGCTCAGCAATACCGATACAGTCATGTGGGCTGTTATCCTGGTAAGCATCTGGAAGGGATTCCCGTTCATGATGGTCATGCTGCTTGCTGCGCTTCAGACAATCTCAAAGGATCTGTATGAGGCAGCGGAGCTTGATGGATGCGGTGTCGTACAGCGCTTCCTGCATGTGACACTGCCGGGAATCATGCCCGTCCTCTCAACGACGCTCATGCTTGAGATCATGTGGTGCTTCAAGCACTTCACGCTTATCTGGAACCTCACGAAGGGCGGTCCGGTAGATGCGACAAGGGTTGTCAGCATCGATATCTACCGCACAGGTTTTGATTATATGCGCTTCGGCGAGTCCTCAACACGTGCCGTATTCGTATTCATAATCATCATCATACTGACTCTGATCCAGAAGAAAATGAAAAGGAGTGATTCATAATGAGCAAGCGTAAGAGATTTCCTGTTCTGGCATTGATAATCGTCATCCTTGGCTGTCTTATGGTTCTCGTTCCTGTCTACTGGATGATCATCACATCGTTCAAGGAAGCCCCGGAGACGTTCAGCAACCCTCCGACACTCTGGCCGACTAAGTTCACTCTCGATGCCTATAAGAAGGTAATGGATGTCTATTCATTCGGAAGCTTCTTCGGCAACAGCCTCATAGTCGTAGTACTTTCAACTCTGCTTACAATCCTTGTTTCCACAATGGCCGGGTTCGGAGCTTCAAGATTCAAATTCAAGGGTAAGGGTGCTTTCCTCGGATTCGTGCTTGTCACGCAGATGTTCCCATCTGTGATAATGCTTATACCGTACTTCAGGATCCTGAGACTGTATGGCCTTATAAACACACATCTTGGATTGATGATCGTATACATCTCATTCCAGGTACCGCTCTGCACATGGCTTATGTACAGCTATTTCGAGACGATACCGAAGGATCTTGATGCCGCGGCTGCTATCGATGGCCTCAACCAGTGGGGCATATTCAGGAAGATCGCTCTTCCTCTGTCTCTTCCTGGTCTTGCCTCGACGAGCATCTATGCATTTATCAACAGCTGGAATGAGTTCCAGTTCGCGATGGTCCTCACTACAACCGATGATATGAAGACCGTCTCCGTCGGATTGGGACAGATGATCGATGATACGATGATCAACTGGAATGATATGATGGCGGCAAGCATCCTTGCCAGCATCCCTCTTATTCTTGTCTTCCTGTTCTGCCAGAACCTGTTCTTCTCAGGTCTCACAGCAGGCGGCGTCAAGCAGTGATATAAAGGGATTGTCCTATATAAGGCTCTCCGGTTTCCGGGGAGCTTTTTCTGAAAGAGGAGGTTTACGATGAGAATAACTGACGTGCGCGTATTCCTGCACTATTCGGTATGGAGGAATATAACATTCGTCCGGATTGATACGGATGAAGGGATAACGGGTATCGGAGAGGCCACGATCCGCAATAAGGAGACAGCGGTAAAAGCGGCTATCGAGAATCATCTGAAGCCTATGGTCATCGGCATGTCGCCGTTTGACATAGAGAAGTTCTTCCAAATGGCCTTCATCCGTGATGCATGGAGGAACGGCGCTGTATTCAATACCGCGATCTCAGGAATAGAGACTGCGATGTGGGATATCATAGGGCAGAAGCTCGGACAGCCGGTCTGCAATCTCATCGGCGGGAAGCTGAGAGACAGAATCCCCGTCTATGCCAATTCCTGGTTTGAAGGGGCAAAAACAGCTGATGATTTCGCAGAAGCGGCTGTGAATGTCGTGAAGAAGGGATTCAAGGCTATCAAATGGGATCCCCTGAAGACTCTTCCTGCCGATGCGCCTGAGGCAAAGAGGGTGGATGCGGGAATAAGGTGTCTGGAAGCTGTGAGGAACGCTGTCGGCGATGATATAGAGCTCTTCATAGAGCTTCATGGTTCTCTCTCATATGATGGTGCTTTGCGCTATGCCATTCGCAGTGAGAAATACAATCCGGGCTTTCTGGAAGAGCCGATGCATCCTGATGACTTTACTGGCTATAGAAAGCTTGCAATGAAATCCAATGTGCCGATTGCGGCAGGGGAGAGATATTTCACAAGGTTCTCACACAGGGCTTTGAATGAGGAGGGATTCTATTCGATAGTACAGCCTGATCTCCAGCATTGCGGCGGAATCCTCGAGACAAGGAAGATCGCCTCCGCAGCAGAGACCTATGGCCTTAAGTTCGCCCCTCATAACAGCGGTGGTCCTGTAGGGACTATGGCAAGCGTCATGGCAGACTGCCCATCTCCGAATTTCTTCTATCAGGAATTCTCCATAGAGAACTTCGATCTTTCTGAGCGATTCTTCAGAAAAGGGCTCGATTACAGCAATGGATGCATCAATGTATCCGATACCCGTCCCGGCCTCGGCCTTATCCCTGACTGGGAAGCCATCGAAAAGGAAGACTACAGGCACATACAGACATTCTGAAAGACTGAAAACCGTGATCGTAGAACATCTGGAGGCCTCTTCTATTCGCGGCAGAGGCCTCTGTTTATAAAGTTAGCCGCCAGAAAACCGACAAGGCTTGTCCTGCCGGATGAAGGCGGCAATGATCATCTGATCTTATAATCGGCAAATACATGTCCACAGGATTGGCAGACATATGCCTCCGCCTT
>CALXKS010000018.1 GCA_944389015.1 uncultured Spirochaetaceae bacterium | reverse complement strand
CCCGTTCCCATCCCGAACACGGAAGTAAAACGCCCTCGCGCCGATGGTACTGCGGCTCGTCCGCGGGAGAGTAGGTCGCCGCCAGGTTCTTTTTTTGATTTTCCACCCCTCTTTTTGAGGGGTTTCTATTTAATTCCCATATAGTTTTTTCATATACGGATAGTTAATTATATTCCTATTATACTATTTCTGTATTTTCTTCCTTCATATGAAATTCATTCGACTAATCGTGTTTCTCTGATATAATAGTGATTGGAATCCGAGGACAGTATTTCCTATCCTCCCTGAAATAGTTTCTTCTGGTTTCCGTTAGGCTTAGGTCCAGCTCTCCGGGGCTGGTCTTTCTTATGGCTAAAGACTCCTTTGTCTGCTAAAATCCATAGCTATGGCATTAATCAGATTCTATAAACCTGCATTATATAGAAAGGATATGGACGCAGTCCTCCAGACTATGGTCGATGAGAAGATAGGTCCTGGAGAGAGAAAGAAGGAGTTCCTGAGGGTATTCTCGATCTTTCTCGGCAAGACAGATGGGGTTGCTCTCCGTTCGTATCTCGATGCTATCAGTGCGGCATTGATAGCAAGCGATGTACATGAGGGCGATGGCGTTCTCATATCCGTTCTTTCCCCGAAGATCTATCTTGAGGCATTCAGGCGTCTTGGTGTAAAGGCCATTATCGTTGATACAGATGATTACGGGCTTATGAGCGCTGAGGATGCTGCAAAACATCTTGATGAGGTCCGTGCCATTCTCTATTTTGAGCCTGTCTGCCAGATGCCATCATCATATGATCCGATCAAGGCTCTTGGCTTGCCGGTGATCGTTGATGTATCGGAATCGCTTGGCTCGAAGTTCGAGGATGAGTCAGGTTCCTATATATCTGCAGGTTCTGGTGCTGATATTGTGATATCCGCATTCGAGGAGGATGGTGTCATATCGACAGGAGGAGGGGCTGCTGCAGTCTCCTCGGATGAGGAGTATATCGAGAGACTCAAGAAGTATGCCTCTCTCGGAGCGCCATATACGGATCTTCCTGATATGAATGCAGCGCTTGGGATCGTGCAGCTTTCGAAGATCGATACACTTCTTGCAAGACGTTTCGAGATCTACAGGATGTACCAGCAGGCACAGCTCAAGAGCGATGCAGTGCTTTTCGGGTCCGCATCCCCGCTTTTCACTGCCAATGGCTTCGGTTTCTCTGTTGTGGTGAATACACGGCCTGATGATGCGATTGCCTTCGCTTCCAAGTACTCTGTATCATGCAGAAGGACATTCACAGGAAGCGTAGGATACCGCTATCAGGATAAGTATGATAGATTCCCGCATGCGATCGCTCCTATAACACGGGCAATCTCATTCCCTCTCTATCCGTTCCTTTCAAAAGCTGATCTGGAATCGGTACAGCGCGTAATAAGCCATATAAGCTGAGGTAGAAATGATTTCAAAGGTGCTTATCATTGCAAATGGTACTAAGGCAGAGAGTCTGCTGCTTGCAGATGAGATCATATCCTTTCTCGATGAGAATGGAATCGGAAGCTATCTTGTAAGCACCAGAAGCTGTTCAGAAAGGCTCTCCGTTCCTCTTTCCACCGATCTTGTCATAACTCTTGGCGGTGATGGCACTGTTCTTTATGCCGCGCGTGCTGTGCATGATCTCGGGATCCCGATTCTTCCGGTGAACCTCGGGACATTCGGGTACATCACGGAGGTCGGGAAGTCTGAATGGAAGGAAACGCTGACTGCCTATATGGCAAACGGCGAGAATATTTCGAGAAGGCTGATGCTGAGAATCGCTGTGCTGCGCTCCGGAAAGAAGGTCTGGCAGGCTTCGGCGCTGAACGAGGCTGTCATATCATCATCAGGAATCGCCAAGGTCATATCCCTTGAGCTTTCCCTGGATAATACGATGCTCGGGAATTTCCGTGCCGATGGAATGATCATAGCAACCCCGACTGGATCCACAGGGTATTCCCTCGCGGCAGGCGGGCCTGTGATCGATTCGGAGATGTCTGCCGTGATAATAACACCTGTCTGCCCGTTCACGCTTTCAAACAGGCCCCTCGTCACTTCAGGAAAGGTCGTTTCGCTTACTGTCCCGCCTGGACAGAGAACAGATCTTGTGCTTACTGCCGATGGCCAGCTTGATTTCCCTCTGGAAGAAGGTGACAGGGTCACGGTCGAGAAGAGCAGAAGCCGCGTGCTTCTTGTCAGATCCCTGAAGAGGAACTTCACAGAGGTCATACGCGATAAACTTCACTGGTCGGGGGCAATGCATGCTTGAGAGGCTCTCCGTAAGGAACTATGTGCTGATTGATAAGCTTGATATCGAATTCAGGGACGGCTTTTCTGTGATAACAGGAGAGACAGGTTCCGGGAAGTCGATTCTGCTTGGAGCTCTTTCTCTTGTGCTTGGAGCGAAAGCGGACAGGGAAGCTATCAGGAAGGGGGAGAAGAGCGCGGAGGCTGCTGCTGTATTCTCTTCATCATCGGATAGCGTTATGGCATGGCTTGAAGAGCATGATGCATCAGGGGATGATGGGGAGATAATAATCAGGAGGTCGATAAAGGAGACGGGAAGGTCTCTATATACTGTCAACGGCATTCCTGTTTCAAGGAAGGAAGGTGAGGAGCTTGGAGCTCTTCTTGTCGATATCTCCTCCCAGCATGCCCATCAGACTCTGCTCAGGCCTGGCGTATACAGAGCAATGCTTGATGAGGCTGCAGCGGACAGCAGCCTGCTTGGAAGATACAGGACATTATACTCAGAGTACAGATCCGCGATATCCGAAAGGGATCGGATAGCCAGTGAAATGGAAAAGAGCGCGGAAGAGCGGGATTACATGGCCTTCTGCCTTTCAGAGCTTGACTCTGCAGCGCTGAAGGAAGGAGAGGATGAGGAGATAGAGGAAAGGCTTGGGATCATAAGCTCCGCAGAGTTTCTAAGAGAGAGCATCTCAGCCGCTCTGGATGAGCTCAGGAATGGGTCCTCCTCTCTTTCTGAGGCATTCTCGATTCTTGATAAGGCTTCCAGGAAGGATAAGGAGCTTGAAGCCCTGAGGGATCGCCTTGAGCCTGTTTCCATAGATTGCGAGGATATCCTTCTCACTCTCCGTTCCCATCTATCATCAATCGACTTCTCGGAAGCTGAGCTGGAGGAGCTCAATTCCCGGCTGTCTGTGATCCAGAAGATGAAGAGAAGGTTCGGAGGAAGCGTCGAGAGCGCGATCAGGAAGCGTGAGGAGTACAGGGAAAAGCTCCGGGTGATGGATGATGGGGAGGAGATTCTCTCCGATCTTGGGAAGCGTATCGGGAAGCTCTGTGATGAACTGGAAAGGGTCGGGAAGGATCTCTCCGCTGCAAGAAAGACCGCAGCTGCATTGCTTTCTTCTTCCATAGAGGGGACACTGCATGATCTTGGCATGCCCGATGCGCTCTTCCGGATAGCAGTCGATCCTGTTCCTGCTGGCCCTGATGGCTGCGACAGTGTTTCATTCATGATCGCACCGAACAAGGGGGAGAAGCTCTCTCCTGTGCAGGAGAGCGCATCCGGAGGAGAGCTTTCAAGGATTCTTCTTGCGATCAAGGCCTCTGCAGGAAAGAAGGGCGGTGCAGAGACGCTGCTCTTTGATGAGATCGATGCGGGCCTCGGCGGAAACAGTGCGAATGCGGTTGGGGATGAGCTCAAAAGGCTTTCTGATGGATGCCAGGTGATAGCGATAACCCATCTGCCTCAGATAGCAGTCCGGGCAGATGCCCACTACCTTGTCAGGAAATACGGGAAGGACGGCAGGACTGTATCGAGCACGATCGAGATTGAAGGTGAGGAGCGTGAAAAGGAAACCGCCCGTCTTCTTTCAGGAAGCACGAGCGGCATATCGCTGGAGCATGCGCGGAGCTTACTGAAAATTGATGAGTGAGTATGCCTCTCTGGCAGTCTTCTCATCGGCTTCTGCTTCTGCATCTCCTTTGTAGTATGGATAGACTATATCCTGCAGCTCCCTGAGCTCTGGTGACAGTCCGTTGGCATTGCTTTCATTCATCAGCTCTATGATGTTCTTCGCGGCCTTCTCCGTAAGTCCCTCTCTTGATACAGACTCTGCGATTGAGAACGCATATTCGGAAAGGACTGCATTGAGAGCTTTGATGTCCGAATCCCTGCCGCACTTCCTTGCAAAGCCCAGCATGCTGCCGATGGTCTCATGCTTCTCTGCATCCGATGCATCGTTGCATGTCTGGAAGTAGCTCTTGATAAGCTTGAGAGTCAGGCCGAGATTCTCTAGCATCACAGTATCGATCGGCATGAATCTCGTGTTCTTCACCAGCATTGCGAAGTGCTTTATGTCTGACGCGAATAGCGATAGTTCTGAGAACGGCGTGCTGTTCATTGACTTCTCAATCCATGAGAAGAGCTCAGCCAGCATCCTTCCGGGGATATCCTGATTCGTTATCCTTATCCTCTGTATAGGGGTGTTGGACTCATTATTCTCGGAGATATACAGATTGATTCCATTGTCGACAGAGGAGGAAGAGAGGACAGAGAATCTGTAGAGTTCCAGATTCACTGTATCGATGATATCACATGAAAAGCTCTCCGAGTCCATATCAAGATGGGACAGGATGAACTTCCCATACTCCTCTTTGTATGATTCCGGACTTGCTATGCTTCTGTTGAGGTAGAAATAGAGAGCCGCCTCAACCTCTCCAGGAAGGCCCTTCATCTCCTCCTGGGCGATGTTCATTCCATCTCCCATTCCCTTTATGTTTGATTTCGCTTTCCTCAGATCAGAGAGGAATGGGTAGAGAAGATCTCCCTGATAGTAAGGCTGGAACATCCTGATCGCATAGAGTGCGTATTTGATATCCTGCCGGGGCTCTATGCCTGAGAGCTCAGCGAAGAAGAACCCGCAGCTCGTGAATGAGAAATGCCTGCTCTTGATTCCTGAAAGAAGACGTGCAAGCTCGACATCGTATGTCGATGCGAAGCTGAGCTTCTTGTGAAGCGATTCGATGAATGACCTCATTGTCATCTTCCCTGTGAATTCAGCACCTGCCATCCTGAGTATCTCATCAGGTGTTATCTTATCCCCGAAGATCCTCTTTATCTCTGTGCTGAATATCCCATCAAGCTTATCTGCAAGATTCCTGAGTCCGTTCCTCAGCGGAGTTCTCCATGCCTGGTTCCATCCCGGCTGGCTTCCAGTAGAGCATCCGCAGTCCTTATACCATCTGGAGACTCCGTGGGAGCAGGACCAGCTTGTGCCAAGTCCATCCTCACCTGCATGGAGCTCTGCATGGAGAGTGGCAGGATGGCGATCCAGGTAGGATGCATAGTTGTCCATCACGAAGTCATCCCGTTCCTCGACTTTGCGGATGAGGGCGGCAAGCGCCATATCGCCATAAGGCTCATGGTGGCCATAGATCTCACCGTCGGTTGCTGTATGGATCAGGGGGCGCTTCTCGCTGTCCCTTATGCTTCTTATCGTATCGTAGAGATTATCTGCAGAACGGAGCATGTGCCCGAATGATATTCCCTCTGCAAGTCCCGGATGGTAGAAGAATGCGGTTATCTCCTTGCCTGTGCGTCCCTGGAGAATGTATGGCTCCCAGTATGGTGCGGGCTTTCCCTGGAGTGGTGTGACTGTGCCGCTTGCATTCTCTACGGCTCTGCACTGCCATGGGGAGAGAATGACGAATCTGATCCCTTCCTCGGCAAGAAGATCTATGACATTCCCATTGATTGCCGCCTCAGGGAGCCACATGCCTTCAGGCTTTCTGGAGAATCTGTTCTCGAAATCCATTGCTCCCCATTCGATCTGGAGCCTTGCATCATCGTATTTATCGAGTGGCAGTATCGTATGGTTGAATGCCTGTGCAATCGCGTTTCCATGCCCGAGACGCCCGATCGAGGCCTTGTCCGCCTCCTTCAGAAGCTCGAGCATCATCGGATGCTCTTTCTCCATCCATGAAAGAAGCGTCGGTCCGAAGTTGAATGATATGTATGAGAAATTGTTTGTTATAGATATGATCCTGCCTTCGGGCGAGAGATATCTAGAATGGGCATTTGATGAATAGCAGTCCTTGTATATCCTTTCATTCCAATCAAGATATGGGGCTGCGGAATCCTGCTTCGGCATACGTCCCGTGAATGGATTCTCACGGGGAGGCTGGTAGAAATGGCCATGCAGGATCAGTGAAGTCTTCTCTGCTTTCGTTTCCATGGATGATGATTCTATCATAAGGGGAGAATCTTGCATATCTCAATCGGGGAATAGATGAAATGAGGGCCAAACCGCGCTAGATTGACAGAAAACAGCCTTTTTTCTATGATAAAACAGCACGATAAAGGGGATGCGATGATACTGGTTAATATCGACTCGCTTTCCATGTCTGAGCTCAGGAATATCGCTCAGCAGGAAGGTATTCTGAATATTGACAATCTTGACAGGGACGAAATCATCTCAGAGCTCAGGGAGAAGTATGCTGACGACGATGATGATCAGAATGAGATGGGTTCCGATTCCAATCTCCGTTATCTTTCGGGAATAACAGACTACAGGGAAATAGATGAGTATGTGCCGGGGCTTCCTGGGGTTGAGGAGCTTCCCGCTGAGTATCCCGATACGGAAATACATCTCCTTCTCCGCAGCTCCACCTGGGCTTACTGCTATTGGCAGATCTCACAGCTTGACAGCGACAGGATCGCAAACTCCGGGGCTTCGCTGTTTCTGGCAGTCAGGATCGTGAGATCCGGTGCTGAGGAGTTCTATGATATCCCGGTATCCCTTTCGGATTCTGAATGGAATATCGGAATACCATACGGAGATGGCAATGCCTCCGTCAGTCTCGTATCAGAGATAGGAGGGGCGAGAACGGTCCTTGCATCATCAGGCGAGGTTGCTCTCATAGATTCCTACTGGCTGAATCACAGGGAGGAGATGAAGGAGAGCGATTCCCTGTACAGACTCTACCTCTCTCTTCTTACCACCAGGGAAGGAAAGATAGTGGACAATCCTGTCGTCCAGGATATCGTAGAGCTTTTCAGGGAGGAGGACTCCGATCTATGAACAGGATCAATCTCATACTTCATGCACATCTGCCATATGTCCGCCATCTGGAGTATCCGAAGTTCCTTGAGGAGAACTGGCTCTTCGAATCGCTGAATGAATCGTATATCCCGGGGCTCAGGATGCTTGAGAAGCTTGATCAGGAAGGGGTCGGATACCGTCTTGCGATCTGCTTCTCACCGACTCTGATAACAATGCTTACCGATGAAGCGCTCCAGCAGCGCTTCGTGGATTATATGAATCTCCGCATCGAACTTGGTGAGAAGGAAGCAGAGAGAACAGAGCGCGAGGACAGGGAATGCCATGCGATGGCTCTCCGCTATCTCAGCGAAGCCCGGGCGAATCTAGAGATGTTCGAATCCTATGGCAGGAATATCCTCCAGGGATTCAAGGCACTTGCGGACAAAGACCGCATCGAGCTCTTGACGACTGCCGCGACCCATGCATATCTTCCTCTCTACAAGGATTATCCTACAGCTATAAAAGCACAGGTGATCATGGGGTTGAGAACCCATAAGAGGATCTTCGGCCAGAATGCCAGCGGATTCTGGCTTCCGGAGTGCGGATACTTTCCGGGCCTTGATCAGGTTCTGTCGGAGAACGGGGTTTCATGGTGCCAGCTTGCATCACATTCAGTTCTCTCATCCCGTGATAAATCCATCTATGGCGGGTACAAGCCAGTAAGGCTTCCATCAGGCCTTATAGGGTTCCCCCGCGACTGGAGCGTGACATCGCTTGTCTGGTCAGCTGTCTCTGGCTATCCGTGCGACAGCGATTACCGTGATTTCTATAGGGATATCGGGTACTATCTTCCTCTGGACTATGTCAGGCCGTATATCCATGAGCCTGAGGTGAGGGTTTTCACAGGATACAAGTACCATGCGATAACAGGAAGGACGGAGGATAAGCGCTTCTATTCGCCTGAGAAGGCTGCGGAGAAGGTCAGGCTCCATGTCGAGAACTTCCTCTACAGCATCAAGCGCAAAGGAATAATGATCGAGACCCTCGGGATAGAGGATCCTGTGTTCAATCTCTGCTTTGATTCCGAGCTCTTCGGCCATAGATGGTATGAGGGCATTGATTTTCTTGAGGGCGTGCTCAGGAACGGTTCGGCATCGCAGGATTTCCAGTTCACGACCCCGACATCGGTGATACTTTCCGATGGTTCGTGCGATAAACTGCGTGTCAATGAGTCTTCATGGGGGGCCGGCGGATACTCCGATACATGGCTTGACAGCTCCAATGCCTGGATATACAGGCATATCAGGAAGTCCATAGACAGGATGCAGGAGCTTACGCACCGCTTCCCGGATCAGGGATCTCTCAAGGGCAGGTTCCTCAACCAGGCATCACGTGAGGTCCTTCTCGCAATGGCTTCAGACTGGCCCTGCATCATGCATGACAGGACAAGCGTGACATATGCGGAGAAGAGGCTCAGGAACCATCTTGGATCGTTCAATGTAGTCTACTCATCGATGTGCCGGAATACCGTCAACACTGAGTGGCTGATCAACGCGGAGCGGAGGAACCAGATCTTCCCTGATATGGACTACAACCTCTTCGATCCGGATAAGATAGACGACTGAATCAATAGGGGGATGTATGCTGGGGAACTTCATCAGAGTAACTCTTCTTGTCCTTTCCCACAGCATCGCCCTGTACGTTATATCGGTGCCGAAGGAATCGCTGAGAAGACCGCTTCTGTTCTGGACTCTGATAACTGTTTTTGCTGAGCTGGTTCTGGCTATCATGCTTGTGCCCCAGGGATATGTCCTGAATATGGCGGTTCTTGCCTATTTTTTCATCTACGTGCTGTATGTCTCTGCATTTGCCTATGCTTCTTTCTGGCCCGTGAAGTGCTCTGTCTTCATCTTCTCCCTCTACGCAGCATATTTCATGCTCTCCTATATGATCGCGGACTTCCTTGGAAAGGTGTTCTTTGACAATGACACTGTCATGATATCCTGGATACGCACTGCGTTCTCTTTAGCTCTGATCATCATCTATCCCTTCACCATCAAAAAGCCGCTGGTGAAGATGGCTGAAGGAGCATTCACAGGGTGGGGACCTCTCATATTCTTCGGGGTTGTCGCATGTATTTTCGTATCTGTGATATCCTTTGCAGGATCATTTCTTGTAAGCAATACAGGGCTGTACTCTGCAATGATACTCTTCATGTCCCTGTTCCTTATTTCAGCTTTTGTCATTGTGATCAAGATTGTCGGACTGATGAATGAGATGAGCAGCAGGAAGGCAATGGAGATGCAGAACGCTATTCTTTCAAGTGAGCTCGAATCGGAGAAAGCGCTTGTCGATTCCGCAAGGAACTTCAGGCATGATCTGAAAAGGCACTGCGTGGTTGTCTCTTCATATATCGAGGAAGGAAGGAGCGAAGAAGCGCTGGATTATCTTGAGACTCTTGTCGGCAGCATTGAGAAGAGCTCTCCCCGGAGATTCACCGGTAATGCTGTTGTGAATGCCCTTCTGATGATGACGGCAAGGAGAATCGCGGCTATTGATGGGGAGTTCTCATTCGATGTGGCTCTGCCTGAGGATCTGGATATCCCAAGGACGGATCTTGCCGTTGTCTTCGGGAATCTTCTTGAGAATGCCTATGAGGCAGCTGAGAAGACATCCCATCCTTCGCTCTCTGTCTATGCACGGATCATAGGCAATGCGCTCCATGGCGAGATCGTGAATACCATGGAAGGCAACCCCGTCATGGATGGCCGTCTTCCGAGGAGCACAAAGCAGAACGGAGGCATTGGGCTGAGGAATGTCCTCTCCGTTCTTGATAGCTATGGCGGCATGCTTGATCTGAAGGCTGAAGATGGCAGATTCACTGCAAGATTCATCATTCCTCTCAGTGACACGTCAGGAAACTGATGTATACTGGGAAATATGCCAAAGACAAGAAGAATATCCTATATGCTGATTACGGCAGGTGCCGTCCTTATATCCATCGGAATATACCTGATTCTCAATATCTGACGCCATAAATGGTCCAGAAGGGAGATGATTGCACAATTCCATCCCACTTTCTGCAATCTTGCTCTGTTTTTCAATTTTAAGCACAAAATCATTGAAAAAATAATTTATTATCTATTTTTGCTGGTTACATCTTTACACATCTGTATAATTATTGACTTTTTTCAAGATAATCCTTGCCAATAAATGGAGGCTAGGGTAAAGTAGTGGCAGAAAGTGGGAGAAATTCCCACAGAATGGGTGGCAGTACAGATGCAGTTGCTTACAGGAATGTATAATGCAAGGTTCGATGAAAAAGGGCGTCTTTCCTTGCCTGCACGACTAAGGACTGCATTGGCTGCAGAGCAGGTTGTTATTCTTCCAGGACTGGATGAAAACCATCTGATGCTGATGACACCAGAGTATTTTGAGAAAGAGTTCTCCGGGCCGATTCTCTCATCCC
>CALXKS010000017.1 GCA_944389015.1 uncultured Spirochaetaceae bacterium | reverse complement strand
CTGAATCAAGATAGTCCATTGCTTCCAGATGGATTATTGGTCTGAATCGACCAAAAAGAGGATTCTCTCTCTCAAGAAGTTTCTTCATCGCAGTCACATACGAACCGCATATTATGATTTTCATGCTTGAAGGGGCCTGATCGATTGCAACCTGCATAAGAGAATCGATATCAGCATTGCTGTCTCCTCGGCTCAGGTTCTGATACTCATCGATTACAACGACTATATCATCTCTTATTCGTCCCAGTTCGATAAAAGCATCAAGGAATGTGGCATAGGGAAGCATTGGTTTAATCCCAAATGAAGAACAGAAAAGACGAAGATTGGTATCTATAGAAGCCTCAACGCATTCAAAATACAGAAACTTCCGGCCAGAAGCTGACAATGTATTCTGAATAAGATAGCTTTTACCGATTCTCCTGAGACCATAAACCAGACAAGCCTTGTCTTTACCTGCCAGAAAACGAAGCAGTTTTCCTTTCTCATTTTCACGTCCGACCATTATTTCCTCTTTTACTAAGTACAAACTTAGTTAATCGTAACTTAGTAAAGTATAGGATACAAATAGAATGAATGCAATAATAATGAGAGGGATAAGGCCCCTCGCAATTGGCACACTAAAATAGTGCTGTAGTCTTCAAAATGAAGAACTGATAATCATATAACTTCTGGATTGCGGAGGGAAAACGATTTGATTCCGGGATCTGGAGAACCGCAATATGATTTATTGCTATCTGAGGAAGAAAGGCGCCAATACCTATAAAGAGCTATTCCCGGAGGATGATGTCCTGATTGCAGACGGAATAGATAGATTCTTGGTTTGAGAATTTCATTCCGCTTTGAACGTTTTGATTATTGTTGAAGCATATAGTTGTAAGCATTGTCATTAGATATGGACATTTGTGCTGGATTTGAGCAGCCTGGTATGGCAGATTCATTCCTTCGAATTTCTAGATTTAACTCCTCACATTGCAAGGAGTTATTTTATGAGTATTACAAAACTAAGCCAGAAAATAGATAATTCGATAGATTTTGAAAAATTCCATATGCTATTTTTTCATATTTTATGTTGATTTGTACATAAAGTAATGTACATTAATATATGGATATTAAATATGACAGAGAAGAGTCGCGATGGTTTATTTGAATGGGATACAGAAAAGAATAAGGTGAATATTGTTAAGCATGGAATCTCATTCTCTGAAGCCATAGGAATCTTTCTAGATGCAGACAGACAGGAATTCTTTGATGAACTGCATTCATCAGAAGAAGAGCAAAGATATATAACTATAGGAAGGTTACCTGGAAAACTTCTTATTGTACTTGTTGTATCTACTGATCGGAATGGAATAACAAGGATCATATCCGCTAGATATGCCTCAAAAAAGGAGGAACAACTTTATTATGGATGATAAAAAATTGGATTTCTCAGATATTCCGGAACTTACATCGGATTATCTCAAGACATTGAAGAAAGTAACGCCAAGGGAGTTCTATAAAGTAACGCCAATCAAGGAATCATGTCATATAATGCTCGATAAAGATGTCCTTGATTTCTTTGGCAAAGGAACGAAGAGAGGTTATCAGACGAGAATAAATGAGGCCTTGAGGGAGTATATGTCAGAACACATTAATGAGTATCATGCTTAGACTAAAAGCCGTAAATGTATTTGCTCTTGATGATTCCCGTATTCTTGTTGAGGTCGATACAGGAGAGAGAAAGATCATGGATGTTATGCCATATATCAAAGAGGTATGCTCTCCGATCCTTCCTGCTTCCGTACAGTAAGGACTAATGGATATACAGCAGAGTGGAAGGATGGACAAGAGCTAGCTGTATTATTGCAGTACTCCAGTCCATTGATTGCAAATCCAGGGTAATTAGTCATCGGAAGAATAGATAATTCGATAGAATTTTGAGCAATTCTAATCTGTCAAAGAAGTATAACGAAACATATTTTATAAGTCGATAATATTGCTTTGATGCAATAAAATTGAATTCTAGCATGAGATTGAAGGCCTTGAGGGCAATCAAACTATACTGATTCCCGGGAAAGGAGAATGCAGAATGGATGATTTCAGAAAATTCCTCAATAAGCAGCTTGAAGATTCCGATTTCAGAAAGGGATGGGATGAGATGGAGCCTGAATACCAGATTATGAAAGCTATGATTGCGGCAAGAATGGATACCGGTATCACTCAGCAGCAGCTTTCAGAGAAAACGGGTATCAACCAGTCAAACCTCAGCAGGATTGAGAATGGCAATGGTAATCCTTCGGTATCAACTCTTCATCGTATTGCCTCTGCTCTTGGAAAAAAAACTCTCGATTTCCTTTATTTGATTGGCGGAAATATATCAATCTAGTAATGACAGACAAACGCTTTTTCATCATATTCATTTACTCTTATGGTGGTGAATATCCGAATGACTGGGAGGTTTTAATTATCGTAGCTGTTTTCTTCTCAGTGTCATCATATGCATAAATGACTGTTGACTCAGGATTCTCATGTCTGAGCTAGCTATCGGACAATTAAAGACTTGCGCTGTCTGAAGTAGTTTTGTTGCATAGCTATTATATATGCAATATACTTCTATTAGAGGTGAAATATATGGCGGATACAACGAATTTCAGTTTGCGTATAGATAATGATTTAAAAAAGCAGAGTGAAGTTCTTTTTGCTGAACTTGGAATGAATCTCACAACTGCGATAAATGTTTTTCTCCGTCAGGCTGTACGAGATGGGGGGTTCCCGTTTAAGGTCAGGCTTGATGTGCCAAATAAACGGACGGTAGCTGCTATGGAAGAAGCCATTGCACTGATTGCTGACAAGAACAAAAAAAAATATTCTGTCGAAGAAGCGCTGCAGGAACTGAAAAAGTGAGTCTCAATGTAATTTGGACCACTCAATTCAAGAAGGATTATAGGAAAGCTTCTAAACGCAACCTTCCGATTGGGCTTCTGGATGACTTAATCAGGAAACTTGCTGCAGGAGAGAAACTGCCGGAGAAGAATAGGGATCATGCGCTTTCCGGCAACTGGGCTGGATTCCGGGAGTGTCATATTCTTCCGGACTGGCTTCTGATATATCGGATTGAAGCCGATATCCTTGTGCTGACTTTGGTGAGAACAGGGACTCATGGGGATTTATTCTGATTTCATGGTTGGTCTTGCTGAGAATGATGGAGAACTCTCAGCAAGAATCATACTTCCTCTTGTATAAAAGATGTTATTTGATGCAGGCTCAGTTCATCATATCTACGTCAATGATGAGGCGAATCCAGCTATCGCATTAAGCCCGTTTATCAGAGCCTCCGTATCTGAGCCATAGCCTATGCGCATGCATCTCTCCTCTCCAAAGGCATCTCCGGGAGTTACGAAAGCCCCTGTCTCCCTATAAAGCGAGAGGCAGAAATCATAGGATGGCATATCATAATCATAATATACAAGCGCTGTTGTCCCAGCCTGAGGCTTTATGAATGAGAAGTGCTTGTTTGCATCAATCCAGTCTGAAAGGATCCTTAGATTATTCCTTACAATACCTCTGTTTCTCTCGAGGAGAGCATCCTTGTGTTTCAATGCCAGCGCTGATACCGCATCATCGAACATTCCGCAGCTTATGAGGTTATAGTCCCTGCGGGAGAGGAATGCTCTTCTGGCTTCTTCATCATGTGTGAATATCCATCCCATCCTGAGGCCTGCCAGGGAGAATACCTTTGACATGCTTCCTACAGATATACCCTTCTCATAGAGGTCTGCGACAGACTCGCACCAGATATCCTCCTGTGTAAGATGCCTGTATACCTCATCGGATAGTATGTATGCCCCCGCATCCCTCGCAATGCTTATGATCTCCCCGAGAAGCTCAGATGGAATCAGCGCACCGGTAGGATTGTTCGGATTGTTTATGCAGATCATCTTCGTATTCTCTCTGATAAGCGATCGGAGCTCTCCGAGGTCAGGAAGATAGCCGTTCTCCTTCCTCAGATGCATTATGCTCACCTCGGCTCCGATGGATTCAGGTATTGAATAGAGCTGCTGGTATGTTGGCATTATGCTTATCACATGGTCAGTGGGGGATATGAGGGAGATGAAGACATGATGGTTTGCACCTGCCGCTCCATGTGTCGGGACGATAAGCTCCGGGGCTGCGGTCCTGTAGAGCGAGGATATTCCTTCCTTCAGGGCTCTGCTTCCGGTAATGTCCCCATAGGTCAGACGCCGTGAGGAGAAGGAGGAGAGAAAGGCATCCTTATCCTCTCCTGCAAGTTCGAAAAGCTCATCAAGCGATACCGAGTCGACACAGGTTTCTGCTATGTTGTACTTCGCTCCTTCTTCATATGCATTCATCCATTCTTCGACTTTGAATGGTTTGATCTCCATAGTGATCCTCCTGAGAAGCATGATGGGATTCTTCGGCCTGTGTAGTCAAGCTGATTCCACTTCACATGTTCCTCCTGATATGAGAATATGGCAGCTGAGGATATCTATGAATATAGTTGTTATCGATTCGCAGGGAGGCGGGATTGGACGCCAGGTCGTATCTTCAATAAAGTCAGCATTCCCGGAGCAGAGGGTTACCGCGATCGGCACGAATGTCCAGGCAACGGCCGCAATGCTGAAAGCGGGGGCTGATCAGGGCGCGACAGGGGAGAATTCCGTCATAGTAGCCTGCCGTACTGCGGATATTATCATAGGGCCTATAGGCATAGTGATTGCGGATTCGATGATCGGTGAGATCTCTCCTGCGATGGCTCTCGCAGTCTGCCAGAGCAGGGCAAAGAGGATCCTGATACCTGTCAATCATTGTGACAATATCGTTGTCGGTGTCAGCGATCTCAGCCTTGGGAGGCTTATCCATGAGGTCGTGGATCGTATCAGGGAGTTCTGCGCTTGAGAAGATAACGCTTGACTTCAGTCTTCATAGCCTGTAATTTTCTACCATACGATTCTGCATGAAGCAGATTATGGGAGCTGTAGTTCCCGGGGTCTCAACGCGCATCAATCCTGAAAAGCCTTTCTGAAGATCGGCATAGCTGTGGATTGTCTTATTTCTTGGGTATGCTCTGTGAGGATGATCTGCCTTATTGCAGTGCTTCTTGCTTCTCTTTTTCCTGTTTTCGCAGGCGGGTCTGCTGAGTCATTGGACAATGCCGATGCAGAAACGCGTATTGTAACTGATGTGTGGAACAGGGATGTGGAGATTCCTGCCAATGCTGAACGGATCATCGCAATCGGATCGATGGGGCCGAGGATGGCCGCCTATCTCGATGTTGTCGATATGCTCCTAGGTACAGAGCTTATCGATGCCTCATCAATGTCGGTCCGCTATGACTATAGTCCTGTATATCATGATGCGATGCGGAGGCTTCCTGTAATAGGTACAGGAGGTGGAAGCGGAGAGAACAACGCATATCCGGAAGAGATCATCATGCTTGATCCTGACGTGATCATTGCCGGTTTCAGCAGAGAAGCCTGTGAGGAGCTTCAGCGTCAGACGGGGATTCCTGTTGTAAGCATAAGATACAGGGCTGATGGATTCATCGACGAGGGGTTCTATCGCTCTCTCAGGTTATTCGCGGATGTGGTGGGGGCAGAGGAGCGCTGCGAGGAGATTCTGTCATACATCGATGAATGCAAAGCCGATCTTAAGAAAAGAACGGAGCGCATTGCCATTGAAGATAAAGCAAGGGTGTATGCAGGTGCTGTCACATTCAATGGCCGCCATGGTTTTGCATATACTTATGTCAATTTTCCTCCGTTCGACGCAGTCAATGCGCTCAATGTCGCTGATGAGCTTGCCGATAGTCAGATTGGATCAGCAGAAGCTGAGGCTGAAAAGAATGGCACTGCATATATCGGCAGCAACGGTTTCGAGGTGGATCCTGAGAAGATAATCGAATGGGATCCTGATATCATATTCCTGGATCCGGGCAATATGGATCTGGTGAATGCTGAGTATAGCGCAAATCCAGGATACTTCGAGTCCCTGCGTGCGGTTCAGGAAGGCAATGTGTATACGATGCCTTCTTCAAACTCTGCGGGGCCTAATATCACATACCTCCTGATGAATGCGTATTTCGCAGGCAAGGTGCTTTTCCCTGAGGAGTTCAGCGATATCGATTTCAGGGCAAAGTCCTCAGAGATCATGGAGAAGATGCTTGGCAGGGATTTCCTACAGGAGATGGAAGAGGGCGGTCTTTACTATGGGAAGATCACAATCGGAGGACATAATGGCTGAGGCAAGGACTTATCAGCAGTATGTCATGATGAAGTGGCTGATACTCATCGGCCTTGTCATTTTCCTCCTTGCATCCTGCCTTGTCTCGCTTATGGCCGGTTCTGCTGATATCTCTGCAATCGATGTCCTGAAAACAGTATCGGGACATGGTTCAAGACAGATGAACTCAATATTATGGAATGTCAGGCTTCCCCGTATGGCCGCTGCCATTGCAGTCGGGACAGCTCTCTCGATGTGTGGATGCATAATGCAGAATGTCCTCAGGAATCCACTGGCATCTGCGTCGACGCTGGGTGTTTCCCAAGGGGCATCATTCGGAGCTGCTGTCGCAATCGTGTTCCTCGGGGCCGGTTCCCAGGTCAATACCGCACTGAGCATCTCCGATCCGTATGCTGTATCGATTTGCGCATTCGCTGGCGGGATGATCACAACAGTTGCCATACTCATGCTTTCACGTATGAGGGAGTCTACTCCGAGCGTAATGGTGCTTGCCGGTGTTGCCTTAAGCTCGGTTTTCAGCGGAGGAACGACTCTTATACAGTACTTCTCTGATGACGTCATGGTCGCATCGATTGTCTACTGGACCTTCGGCAATCTCGGCAGGGCCGGCTGGAGCGAGATATGCCTGATAGCCATTCTGTCAGCTGCCGCATTCCTTTTCTTCATCTGCAACAGCTGGAATTACAATGCCATTGAAAGCGGACACGATTCAGCAAGGAGCCTGGGGGTCAATACATCAATGCTTATTCCTGCTAGTCTTGCTGCATGTGCTCTCATTGCATCGGTCTCTGTTGCGTTTACCGGATGCATAAGCTTCATCGGCTTGATCGCATCGCATATCGCAAGACGGTTCGTCGGCAATGATTATAGATTCCTTGTTCCATGTTCTGCTCTTACCGGAGCGATTCTTCTGATCATTACGGATATAGTCTGCAGAATGGCTGTATCACCTGTGGTTCTCCCGATAGGCGCGATAACGTCATTCATGGGAGCTCCTCTTTTCCTGTACCTGATCATAAGGCAGAGGAGGGTGGGATGATAGAACTCCGCGCGCTTTCATTCTCATATGGTCCGCAGCGCATTCTGCATGATGTATCTTTCACTGCAGGCGATGGGGAGGTCATAGGCATACTCGGGACCAATGGCACTGGGAAAAGCACTCTGATCACATGCATCAACAGAGTCCGGAAACCGGATTCCGGGGATGTTCTGATAGATGGGCAGGCTGTCAGCGCCATGGATAGAAACACCATTGCAAGGAAGATCGCATATGTTCCTCAGCATTGGGATAGTCCATCGGTCTCCGTTTTTGACAGTATTCTTCTGGGGCGAAGGCCTTATATGAGGTTCGGGGCAAGCCGGGAGGATATAGCTTTATGCAGGGCTGTGATTGAGCAGATGGATCTTGGGAAGCTTCAGCTGAGGAATCTCGATGAGCTTTCCGGCGGGGAGCGGCAGAAGGTGATGCTTGCAAGGGCTTTGGTGCAGAATCCTCGTGTGATGCTTCTTGATGAACCTACCAGCAGCCTCGATCCGCATAACCAGTATGGGATGATGGCAGAGATCCTCAGAATGGCAAGGACGAAAGGACTGACCGTCCTCGTTGTCCTTCACGATCTGAATCTTGCCCTGTCATATTGCGATAGATTCTTCTTCATGAAGAACGGAACCGGCATCCGCTACTGCACACTGGATGAAATAGATTCCGGTCTGATTGCTGATACCTATGATGTAAAGGCCGATATAGCAGAGGTGCGTGGCCGGCGGTTCATACTGATAGATAAGGAGGCTGAACATGGATATCCAGGAACTTTGGCATAAAGCCGTGGCTTTCCATGGACATATATGCGGAGGGCTTCTTACAGGCTTTCTTGCTTCTGTATATGCATCGTCAATCCTTGCACTGGATTTCTCCTCTGATGAAGAGATTGTATGCATAAGCGAGAATGATGCCTGCGGGGTTGATGCGATACAGAGCACGCTGGGCTGCACTGTAGGTAAGGGTAATCTCCTTTTCCATATGACAGGAAAGTGCGCCTATTCATTCTATAGCCGGAGAACAGGGAAGTCCGTAAGGCTTCTGAAGGTCGGGGATGTCCCTGATCCAAAGACTATTGATATCGTGGAATACTGCAGAAGCAGAGGATACATGGAGGTTTTCGCAGTCCAGGATACTGTCATTCCCCTTCCTGAAAGAGCACGTATCTTTGATTCATATATCTGCGATGGCTGTGGAGAGAATACAGGTGCGAACTGGATCCGTATCCAGAATGGGAAGAAGCTCTGCCCGGATTGCGCGTCCAGGTATGACAGGTTCAGGATATAGGAGGATATGGTGACTCTTGATCGTTTCTTCGATGAGAATAACAAGGTCGCAGTCGCATTCTCAGGTGGTGTTGATTCTGCGTATCTTCTGTATGCTGCTGTGAAGTCAGGGGCAGATGCTGCAGCATACTATGTGCGATCTGTCTTCCAGCCGCAGTTCGAATATGATGATGCAATTGCCCTGGCAGGGAGCATTGGGGCAAAGCTGCGGGTAATAGATATCGATGTGCTCTCTTCTCCTGTCATTGCCCGGAATCCCCACGACAGATGCTATCACTGCAAGAAGATGATCATGGAAGCTATCAGGAAGGCAGCTGAGGAGGATGGATACCCATTGATCATCGACGGTACCAATGCAAGCGATGATGTCTCGGACAGGCCTGGTGTAAGGGCCCTTGAAGAATACGGAGTACGGTCTCCGCTGAGAGAATGCTCTATCGCAAAAGAAGAAGTGAGGAAGAGATCGAAGGAAGCGGGGCTTTTCACATGGAATAAGCCCGCCTATGCCTGTCTTGCTACAAGAATCGCATCAGGAGAGATCATTGATGACAGAAAGCTTGAGACAACAGAGAGGGCAGAGGATTTCCTTCACAGCCTCGGGTTCTCGGATTTCAGGGTCAGAATGGCCGGGAGCATTGCACGGATACAGATAAATAAGGAACAGTTTCCTCTGATGATTGAAAACAGGGAGCTGGTGGTTGATACTCTTAAGAAGCTATACGATGCTGTATTGCTTGATCTGGAGGCGCGTGATGACTGATATAAAGACTCTGCTTGAGGGTGTCAGGGATGGCAGGATCGATGTTGATGAGGCAGTGCTTGAGCTGAAGAAGAAGCCTTTCGAGGATATCGGATTCGCTAAAGTCGATCTTCATCGCAGGCTTCGCCAGGGAGCTTCTGAGGTGATTTACGGTCAGGGAAAGACCCCTGAGCAGATTATAGGGATACTTGATGCTATGAGAGCCAATGGCCAGGAGTCTGTGATAATCACAAGACTTTCCAAGGAGTCTGCCGCTATCATCTCCTCTGAGCATCCGATTGATTACCATGAAGATGCTGGAATAGGGCTTTCCGGTCCTATGCCTGTGCCTGACGGACTGGGAACCATTGTAGTCGCGACAGGCGGTACCAGCGATATCCCGGTGGCGGAGGAGGCAGCACTGACAGCAGAGGCCCTGGGAAATAAAGTCATTAGGCTTTATGATGTCGGTGTCGCTGGTCTTCATCGCACTCTCAGCCATCTTGATGAGATTATGAGCGCCAATGTGATCATAGCGATAGCCGGTATGGAGGGGGCACTTGCGAGTGTTCTCGGCGGTCTTGCGGACTGCCCTGTTATCGCAGTCCCGACAAGCGTTGGCTATGGGGCTTCATTCGGGGGATTGGCAGCGCTTCTTGCGATGCTGAACTCCTGTGCAAGCGGTGTATCGGTAGTGAATATAGATAACGGATTCGGTGCTGGTTATCTTGCCAGCATGATCAATCACATACAGGGGAGATGACAATGAGAACACTTTATATCGACTGTGGTATGGGAGCAGCTGGCGATATGCTTACAGCAGCACTCCTTGAGCTGATCCCGGATAGAGAGGCATTCGTAAAGGAATTCAATGCCCTGGGAATTCCCGGAGTCTCGATGCATACGGATAAATCCGTAAAATGCGGGATAACCGGAACGCATGTATCAATCCTTGTCGATGGAGAAGAAGAGGGGGAGGAGCATCATCATGAACATGAGCATGGGCATATGCACTGCCATGAGCATGAAGATAGCCATGGACACTGTCATGGCCATGAGCACGATCATGAGCATCACCACCATCATGGTCTTCATGATATAGAGCATATCGTGAATGATCATCTTAGGCTTTCCGGGAAGATGAAGAATGACATAATGTCTGTTTTCAGCCTCATCGCCGAAGCAGAGAGCCATGTCCATGGTGTTCCTGTGACGGATATCCATTTCCATGAAGTAGGGACTATGGATGCTGTTGCTGATATCACAGCAGTCTCGATGCTTATGGACCGTATTGCCCCGGATGAGGTTGTCGTGTCTCCGATCCATGTAGGATACGGTCATGTCCACTGCGCACACGGCATTCTTCCCGTTCCCGCACCAGCAACTGCATATATCCTCTCAGGTCTTCCGATTTATGCTGGCAGCATAGAGGGAGAGCTCTGCACCCCGACAGGGGCGGCTCTTCTTAAGCACTTTGCCACATCATTCGGACAGATGCCTATGATGAGCATAAAGAGCATAGGCTATGGAATGGGGAAGAAGGATTTTGAAGCTGCCAACTGCGTAAGGGCTATGCTCGGAGAGAGAAGCGGCTCTTCAGATTCCGTTATAGGCCTTTCATGCAATATCGATGACATGACGGGGGAGGAGATCGGATTCGCAATGGATATGCTTTTCAGAGCAGGTGCCAGGGATGTCTATACCATACCAATCGGAATGAAGAAATCCCGGCCTGGCGTGATGCTTTCGGTTATTTGCTCTGAAAGCGATCTCGACAGCATTGTCAGGACGATCTTCAGGTACACTACGACAATAGGTATCCGGAAGACCAGTTATGACAGATTCGTCCTTGAGCGCAGAAGCTATGAATCCGATACTGATTATGGCAAGGCAAAGATCAAAGTCTCAGAGGGCTATGGTGCGAAGCGAATAAAGGCTGAGTATGATGATCTTGAGAGGATTGCAAAGGATAATGGCCTTACCCTCAGAGAAGCTGGGGATATGATCCGGAAAAAGAATCAGAACACGTTCTGATAGATAATCTGTTGCAATTGAAGTCAGGCGGGACTATTATCCGATTGATCCATGGCGGTCAGGGTGGTGAATATGGGTTCGGGAAAGATCTCAATCGGAAGGTCGATGGATATGCTCAGCGGTCCGCTTCTGGGAAATATCCTCGTCTTTGCGCTGCCCCTTGCTCTGAGCAGTATTCTCCAGCAGCTCTTCAACTCTGTAGATGTTGCGGTAGTAGGCCATTTTGCTGCGGACAGTGCAGCAGCTACTGCCGCTGTAGGATGCAATGGGCCAGTCATCAATCTGATAATCAATCTCTTCGTGGGAGTCTCCGTCGGTGCGAATGTCGTGATATCCAGCTACATCGGTGAAGGCAGTCCCGAAAAGGCTAACCGTGCAGTACACAGTGCAATAACAGCTGCGCTTATAAGCGGTGTTTTCCTTCTGTTTCTTGGCATCGCTGTCTCCAGACCGGTACTGGAGCTTATGAATACTCCTGAGAATGTACTGCCATATGCAGTGCAGTATCTGAGGATATACTCGCTTGGAATGCCTTTTGTGATGCTATACAACTTCGGGGCGGCAATCCTGAGGTGCATAGGGGATACGAAGAGACCTCTTGTATGTCTCATCGTATCAGGAGTGCTGAATGCCGGACTGAACATGCTCTTCGTCATAGTGTTCCACCTTGATGTGGCTGGTGTCGCAATAGCTACCGTGATCTCGAATGCAGTCAGCACAGCGATGATCATGTTCTTTCTTCTCAGAGAGAGAAGTGAAGTGCGACTTGAAATCGGCAAGCTTTCGATCTCCCGTCCGGATATGGTCCGAATTCTCAGGATAGGGATACCAGCAGGGCTTCAGAGCATGGTGTTCTCCTTCTCGAATGTGATCATCCAGTCCGTGCTGAATGGCTTTGGAACCGCAGCTGTCGCAGGTTCTGCAGTGTCTCTCAATTATGAGAATTTCTCTTACTTCATCATCGCGGCATTCAACCAGGCCGCCGTTACATTCACAAGCCAGAACTATGGAGCAGGAAAGTATGATAGATGCCGTCGGGTCTTCACCCTCTGCATGATCCTCAGCGTAATCCTCACAGCCTGCATGAGCTGGGCATTCATACTCGGAAGGACTTTCTTCGCATCCCTTTTCACAAGTGATCCCGAGGTGATGAAGTATGCCCTGACAAGGATGGTCTTCATCCTTTCACTGAATTTCCTTTCGACATCCTATGAGGTAGGAGGCGCAGCTCTCCGCGGTATAGGATATTCGATGACGCCTGCTATGCTCACAGTCTTCGGAACCTGCATCTTCCGCCTTTTCTGGGCATATACCATCTGCAGAGCCTGGCCGGGTTTTGAAGTCCTTCTTGCAGTCTATCCGATATCCTGGGTTATAACAGGTGGTGCCGTGCTTGCTGCGTATTTCATCCTGAGGAAGAAAGCTTTTGCATCATCCGTGCATGCTTTCTGAATAATCGGGAATTATTGCTGTTCTTTCATGTTGTTTTAATCTTCATCTGAGAGAATCCTCCTGAAACTATAAGGAGGACTACAATGACTCGTAGAAACACACTCGCAGCCATCGCAATGCTCCTGATGGCTATCGTTTTCGTAACCGGCTGCCAGATGACAAGCAGCGGAGATGTTCCATCTGCTCCTGATGCGATGGCTGTATCTGCTTTCCGAGCAATGGCACAGATCGCAGATACTGAGACACCTGTCCAGAGCGGGAATAATAAGACATACAGTCCGACTGAATTCGTTGCGGATGATGGTTCTGTGATCAGCGGAACATTCCAGCTGGATGAAGAAGGGAATGTTGTAGATGCAGATTTCACTCTCACTCTTCCATCGGGACAGAAAGTCCAGTTCACGATGGTAAAGCAGGCAGAGACATCCAAACCTGAGATCACTGTTGATGACCAGCCTGTTTCCGAAACTGTCGTTCCGGATACGATGACCGACGAAGAGGAAGGGGCTTTCCTTCTCTTCCTGAAGGGATTCGATGAGGCACAGGATGAGATCAGAGAAGCTGTGGAGGAGGTCCTCGAGCATCTTTATGATAAGGATCATGATATTGCACCAGGGGAAAAGACAATCCCGTCAGGCCTGCCGATCAGCGGTACTGTTGTCCTTGAAAGAGAGAGAGGAGATGACGATCTCGAGATTGTCAGCGGCAATGTATCGTTCTCCGATCTGAGGATCGAACGCGGTTCTGCTGTATCAGGCACATATGTATTCACTGATAGAGATGACTACGAGGATGCTGATATGGATATATCGCTGACTTCATTCAGCGAAGATGGAATAACAGTATCCGATGCTTATATCAAAGGGGCGATTGTGGAATCTGAAGTCCGCGATGATGATAGATTCACATTCGATGGTTTTGTGTCCGGGACATTCAGTGCCAATTACGGAGACAGTGCTGAAATTTCGTTCAGGGGAAAGATCGATGCGATGGAAGATCAGTATCTCAGGTTCCCGGAATATGAACTGATTATAGATGGCAAGCAGTTTGCGATCGGCAGGGAACAGAGACCATTTCATTGATCATCCTACTATCTTTTGCCTGCCAGCCGTTTCCAGGCTGCGGGCAATTGCATATTGCTGATGAAGGGGATATACTCATTTTCAGAAAATGAAATGAATCTTCAGGGCAGGGTGAGATTCCCTACCGGTGGTATAGCCCACGAGCCGCAAGGTATGATCCGGTGAGATTCCGGGGCCGACAGTAGAGTCTGGATGGAAGAAGATCTTGAACGCAGATGACTGCATTTGGATTAAAGCTCTGGATTGCAATGCATTCCGGAGTTTTTCTTTTCCCATCATTTCCCTGAGGATGGGAGGATCCATGGATGACAGAAGATATATGAAGCTGGCTCTGAGGCTTGCAGAGAGAGGGGCTGGATACACATCCCCTAATCCTCTGGTCGGCGCTGTCATAGTAAGAGATGGAAAGGTCCTTGGAGAAGGGTGGCATAAGAAGTACGGGGATCTTCATGCAGAGCGCAATGCGATTATATCTGCTTCAGAATCTCTTGAGGGTGCGACAATGTATGTCACTCTTGAACCATGCTGCCATTATGGGCATCAGCCACCATGTACCGATGCCATCATCGAGGCAGGTATCAGCCGTGTCGTTGTCGCGTCGGGTGATCCTAACCCTCTTGTGGCAGGGAAGGGAATCGAGATACTCCGTTCCCATGGGATTGAGGTCACGGAAGGTGTGCTGAAAGAAGAAGCAGACCGTCTCAATGAGATCTTCTTCCATTACATCACAACAGGAAGACCATTCATTGCAATCAAATACGCAATGACATTGGATGGCAAGATTGCGTGCTATACCGGGGCATCAAAGTGGATAACAGGGGAAAAGGCCCGCAATCATGTCCATGCTCTCCGCAATAGATACTCTGCAATCCTTACAGGAGTCAGTACGGTACTTGCAGATGATCCGCTTCTTACATGCAGGATACAGGGAGGAAGGAATCCTATCAGGATCATAGCGGATACATTTCTGAGAACCCCGATGGCATCGAATATCGTGAAGACAGCAAAAGATGTGAGAACCATCATTGCAACCTCCTCTTCCGACAGAAGCCTGATCAGCAGGTATGAGGATGCCGGATGCATAGTCCATGAGTTTCCGGCGGAGAACGGCCAGGTGAGTATACCTTCCCTTATGAAGTGGCTCGGGGATAATGGCATTGACAGCGTTCTCTGCGAATGCGGGGGGAAGCTTTCCTGGAGTCTTATCAGCGGAGGATATGCTGACAAAGTCTATGCGTATATAGCACCGAAGATCTTCGGTGGCGCATCTTCTCCGACACCTGTAGGAGGCCTGGGGATTCCTGAGCCTTCCGCAGCATTCCTGCTGAAGGACAGAATCATAAGATGCCTAGGCGATGATCTTGTTGTTGAAGGGAGGATATAAGGTGTTCACAGGGATAATCGAAGAGGTAGGAACAGTAAAGGATATCCGCATGGCAGCCCATTCCGCAGTCATCTCTGTATCTGCGGTCAATATTCTGGAGGGAACAAGGATCGGAGATAGTATCGCAGTGAACGGGGTCTGTCTGACGGTTGTCTCTCTCCATGATGGGGAGTTCTCTGCTGATGCGACTCCGGAGACTGTTTCAAGGACATCGCTGGATAAGCTGAGAAGAGGAAGCCATGTGAATCTGGAACGTGCCATGGCTGCTGATGGAAGATTCGGCGGGCATATCGTAATGGGCCATGTCGATGGCTGCGGGATAGTCTCAGGTATCGTCAGGGATGGGAACTCCCTGCTTCTCTCTGTCAAGGCGGATCCTGGGATTATGCGCTATGTTGTCACTAAGGGATCCATTGCCATTGACGGTATAAGCCTTACAGTGGCAGCGGTTTCGCCATCTGGCTTCACTGTCTCTGTTATTCCGCATACAGCAGAGTCGACAGACATCAGATACATGAAGAGGGGCGATGCTGTGAATATCGAGACGGATATCATCGGAAAATATGCGGAGAAGTTCCTTCTTGCTCCGGCAGGGAAGACCGGAGGCATAACAATGGAAATGCTCACTGAGCATGGATTCGGGAGGTAGAGATGGCGAATACTGTTGACGAGATTCTTGATGAACTCAGGAAAGGTCATCTGATCGTCGTTGCTGATGATCCGGAGCGTGAGAACGAAGGTGACCTGATATGCTCTGCTGAGGCTGCGACTGCTGCAAATGTGAATTTCATGGCAAAGTACGGCAGGGGATTGATCTGCATGCCTATGTCAGAGAGCATTGCCCGGAAGCTTATGCTGCCGAGAATGGTGGAGATCAATACCGATAATCATGAAACGGCATTCACCGTTTCAATCGACCATGTCTCGACTTCAACCGGTATATCCGCATATGAGAGATCCATTACAGCCATGGCCTGTGTCTCAGATAATGCACGCCCAGAGGATTTCCGCCGTCCCGGTCATATGTTTCCTCTGATTGCGAAACCCGGCGGGGTTCTTGAGCGAGGAGGACATACTGAGGCGACTGTGGATCTCATGAGGCTTGCTGGTCTCAGGGAATGCGGTCTCTGCTGTGAGATCATGGCTGATGACGGCTCTATGATGCGCTCCCCGGATCTTGGGAAGTTCGCAGCGGAGCATGGCCTGAAATTCATGACAATCGGGGATCTGAAAGAGTTCAGGAAAATCCATGACAAGCTTGTCGATAGAGCTGCTGTTGCTAAGCTTCCAACCGAATATGGGGAGTTCACGGCATATGGTTATGTGAACAGGCTCAATGGCGAGCATCATGTGGCTCTTGTCATGGGAGATATAGGAGATGGCAGGGATATCCTCTGCCGTGTGCATTCAGAATGCCTCACAGGTGATGTTTTCCATTCCCTCCGCTGCGATTGCGGCGATCAGCTTTCTGCAGCCATGACGATGATAGCCCGGGAGGGGCGCGGAATACTGCTGTATATGAGGCAGGAGGGTCGTGGGATAGGTCTTATAAACAAGCTTAAGGCCTATGCTCTTCAGGAAAACGGCATGGATACGCTTGATGCCAATCTTGCACTTGGCTTTGAAGCTGATCAGAGAGAGTACTTCACAGGGGCCCAGATCCTGCGGGATCTCGGCGTCAGAAGCATGCGCCTGTTGACCAATAATCCTGATAAAGTCTATCAGCTTGCTGAGTTCGGAATAGAGATCACGGAGCGTGTTCCGATACAGATAGAGGCTACTGAATATGATATCGGCTATCTGAAGACAAAACGCGACCGCATGGGACATATTCTCGATTTCTGATTGGAGGTATATATGAGAAAGATCGAAGGAAATCTTGTTGCAGAGGGAATCAGGATAGGCATTGTCATATCCAGATTCAATGAATTCATCACATCGAAGCTTCTCGGAGGAGCTATGGACGGGCTGATCCGCCATGGCATGAATGAGGATGATATCACAGCAGTCTGGGTCCCCGGTGCTTTTGAGATACCGCTCATCGCATCCAGAATGGCCAGAAGCGGGAAGTATGATGCTGTGATCTGTCTTGGAGCTGTCATCAGAGGATCTACGGATCACTACAATTATGTATGCAATGAGGTCTCAAAAGGCATTGCATCTGTTTCTCTTGAGACCGGGGTTCCAGTGCTTTTCGGAGTGCTGACCACAGACAGCATAGAGCAGGCTATAGAAAGAGCTGGAACAAAGGCAGGCAATAAGGGATATGACTGTGCCCTCAGCGCGATAGAAATGGTTAATTTGATGAAAAATATAAATTAACTGTTTTTCTGCTTTTATTTTCACACTATCCGTACTCTGTCCTTCAAACTCTACATCGAGAGTGCTTAGAATCTTCTCATACGTATAAAAAGGAAGGTTTCTATGGCAGAGAAGGAGTATCTGATGCCGAGTGAGGATGTCATTTCCGCGCTCGGCTCATCCAAGGACGGGCTTCCGGCTTCAGAGGTCTCATCCAGACTGGAGAAATATGGCCGGAACAAGCTCGAGGAAAAGAAGAAGGACAGTCTTTTCAAGCAGTTCCTGGGAAAGCTTGCCGATCCGATGCTGATCATCCTCATGATAGCAGCTGTCCTTTCGGTTGTCGCATCCTATGCTTCAGGTGAGACAGAGTGGTCCGATGCTATCATCATCCTCATCGTTGTTCTTATAAACGCGGTGCTTGGAGTTGTCCAGGAATCAAAGGCGGAGAAGGCTATTGAAGCGCTTCAGAACATGTCCAAGGCAAAGTCAAAGGTACGGCGCGATGGCAAGATCATCACAGTTGAGAGCGAAGAGCTTGTTCCTGGCGATGTTATCGAACTCGAAGCCGGAGACAGTGTTCCTGCTGATGCGAGGATTCTCTACTCTGCATCGATAAAGGCCGAGGAAGCGGCTCTTACAGGGGAGTCCGTTCCTGTCGATAAGGATTCTGAAACACTTACAGGTACGGAGATTCCTCTGGGTGACAGACGCAATATGGTCTATATGGGTTCCACGATCGTATATGGACGCGGAGAGGCAGTCGTCACAGCAACCGGCATGAAGACGGAGATGGGAAAGATCGCATCCGCTCTCTCTGCAGCAGCGGATAACGAGACTCCGCTCCAGAAGAAGCTCAATCAGCTTTCCAAGGTGCTGACATGGCTTGTCCTCGGTATCTGTGTTTTCATGTTCGCTGTCAACCTCCTGAGAATGTCCCTTGAGGGAGATATCCACCTTGACGGTGTTCTTGATACATTCATGATCGCTGTATCCCTTGCAGTTGCTGCGATTCCAGAGGGACTAGCGGCTGTTGTCACGATTGTTCTTTCAATCGGTGTGACGAAGATGAGCAAGAAGAATGCCATCATCCGTAAACTCACTGCTGTTGAGACTCTCGGGTGCACAGAGGTCATCTGCTCTGATAAGACAGGAACCCTGACTCAGAACAAGATGACAGTGGTTGAGTCCTATGGATCAGATAAGATGCTCCTCGCACGGGCGATGTCGCTCTGCTCCGATGCGCATCTCAATGATGAGCTCAAGGCAGAAGGTGAGCCGACAGAGGCTGCGCTTGTCAACTGGGCCAGCTCAATGGAGATGAACAAGAACCAGCTTGAGGAAGGACCGTACAAGCGTGTTGCAGAAGCTCCGTTCGATTCCGAGAGGAAGATGATGAGCACAGTGCATACCGATCCAGAGGGAGGGTATGTGCAGTATACGAAGGGAGCTCCTGATGTTCTTCTCTCAAGATGCACGGACATCCTGACAATGGAAGGTATCAGGGCAATGACAGATGATGACAGAAGGAAGATCCTTTCAGCGAATAAGGAATTCGCAGATAAGGCTCTCCGCGTTCTCGCAGGTGCCATGAGAAAGCATGATGCCATTCCTTCCGACTCTTCTCCGTCCGCTCTCGAGCATGACCTTATCTTCCTTGGTCTTACCGGAATGATCGATCCTGAGCGTCCTGAGGTCAGGGCTGCAATCAGAGAGTGCCGCTCTGCTGGTATCAGGCCGATCATGATCACTGGAGACCATATCGATACTGCTGTCGCTATCGGAAAGAAGCTCGGCATAGTCGATTCCGCGGCTGAGGCTATCACGGGTGCGGAGCTTGATAAGCTTTCGGATGAGGAATTCCAGAAGAATATCAAGAAGTATTCGATCTATGCACGCGTACAGCCTGAGCATAAGGTCAGGATCGTAAAGACCTGGCAGCAGGTTGGCAGGATAACAGCAATGACAGGTGATGGTGTCAATGACGCTCCATCCATCAAGAATGCTGATATCGGAATAGGAATGGGAATCACAGGAACAGATGTAACGAAGAATGTTGCTGATATGGTTCTTGCTGATGATAACTTCGCGACAATCGTTGTCGCTGTTGAAGAGGGTAGGAAGATCTATGATAATATCAGGAAATCCATCCAGTTCCTGCTCTCATCCAATCTGTCCGAGGTTATTGCCGTATTCATCTCATCATTGATGGGATTCACGCTTCTCCAGCCCGCGCATCTTCTCTGGATCAATCTCATCACCGATACATTCCCTGCAGTCGGACTTGGAATGGAGCATGGTGATCCTGATATCATGAAGAGACCTCCTCGCTCATCCAACGAGGGTCTTTTCGCCGGCGGGCTAGGCATCAACTGCGCAATCCAGGGTGCAGCCCTCGCAATCATTACGATAGTCTCATATGTGATCGGAGAGATTTTCGAGAATGGCGCGTTCACATTCGCAACAAGCAATGACGGAATGACAATGGCATTCCTGACGCTTTCGATGGCAGAGCTCTTCCAGTCATTCAATATGAGGTCGCTGGATAAGTCTCTCCTGAAGGTCAAAGGACACAATAAGATTCTCTATGGATCGCTTCTTGGTGCATTTGTGCTGACGCTTGCTGTTCTCTATATTCCTTTCCTGAGAAATGCATTCCACTTCGCGCATATCTCGCTGACGGAATTCGTGATTGCTCTTGCAATGGGCTTCCTGATCATACCGGTCGTGGAAATCCAGAAGGCTATCCAGAGAGCTATTAAAAAGAGCTGATTGATGGTATTTGCTATTGCGGGGTCCAGCGATGGACCCCGTTCTCTACTCTTCGCCTTTCTGTTCGCTGATTTTCTGCAGGAAGAGCATATCAATGGCTTCCTTGATATTCCCGAGTTCTCTTATGAGGATTTCCTTCTGCATATCATCCAGACCATTGCCATTCTTTGTTTCCGGAAGGAAAAGCTCTGCCGGGGATATCCCAAATAGATTCGAGATACTGTAGATTGTAAGTGGTTTTGGAAATGTTACAGCATTTTCAATGTTCATTATTGTTCTGCCGGTAACGCCGATAAGAGCTGCAAGCCCATCCTGCGTCAATTGCCTCTGTTCTCTGAGAGCCCTGAGATTGCTGCCGACAAGCTTCTTGATGTAATCACTTCCTTTTTCCATCGTGGAATCAGTATAGATGGGGTAAGTTTGCTATACAATGAAGCAATATTTCCTAATTTCTTATAAATATATGAAATAATAATTCAGAATGTAGCAAATCATATGAAAAATATTCCTATTGAAGAAAATTCTCATTTTCTGAATAACCAGTACGATTTGGCCGATTCAGTTCCTTCAATGGCTGAATTCATAATGATATTAGTGAGATGATTTATAGTCATATGATTTTTCCGGTTTATTTTCAGAGAAAAGCTGTCAGAAAAGCCTACTTAGCGCGTAAAAGATATAGGAGCTATTGAAAAGCATATATGCTCCTAAGGGAGGCCTATATGGCAATACTGAGCATGAAGGAGAAGCTTGAGATACTCAGGGATGCTACCCTGGAGGACGATGTCTTCTTCTCCAGCTGCCTCG
>CALXKS010000016.1 GCA_944389015.1 uncultured Spirochaetaceae bacterium | reverse complement strand
CGAGGCAGCTGGAGAAGAAGACATCGTCCTCCAGGGTAGCATCCCTGAGTATCTCAAGCTTCTCCTTCATGCTCAGTATTGCCATATAGGCCTCCCTTAGGAGCATATATGCTTTTCAATAGCTCCTGTATTATATACGCGCTAAGTTGGCTTTTCTGACAGCTTTCCTCTGAAAAAACTGATAATCATAGGGAAAAATTTGATCTGATTGATATGGTTTTTGGAATTTGCATGAAAAACTATGAAATCTTTTGATTTGCTTCTTCTGATTTGCTAATCTATCTGATAAGGCGGAAAATATGTTGAGGATTGCTATCTGCGATGATCAGGATGAGTCACTGCGGCTTATAGACAGAGCGCTTGACGATTATCTGGCAGATTCGCAGGGATTGGCTGCTGATGTTTCAAGATATGGAAATCCTGATGCCTTTATCTCAGATCTTCATTCGTCAGGGGGCTGGGATATAGTGATCCTGGATGTATGCATGCCAGGAATGAACGGGATGGATCTTGCAAGGGAGATACGTTCCAGACATGATCGAACAGAGATTATATTCATCTCTTTTTCGTCTGATTACGCAGTTGAGGCGTTTGCTTTCAATGCAGTACATTATGTTCTCAAGCCTTTTGAGTACAAGGATTTCAGAGAAGCAATGGACAGAGCTGTCGGCCAATTGGAAAAGGGCAGTCTTCCGGTGATGCTTCAGCTTGAGAACGGGATCATGCAGATTGTCGATGCAGATGATATTCTCTATATCGAGAGCGTCGGTTACAGACGCATTGTCCATACACGATCAGCTGTCTACGAAGAGACAAAGAAATCTCTTTCAAGGATGTTTGCAGAACTGGAAGAACTTACGCCCGGACAGTTCATACAGCCTTATCGAGGTTATATCGTCAACCTCGATGCTATCCGAACAATCTCTTCGGATAAAATCATTATGCAGAACGGGGATTTTATTCTTATCAAACGGGGCGATTTCAGGCATCTGAAGGATCTGTTTTTCAAATGGTCATTCCGAGGCAGGAATCTGATCGTATGATTTGCAATATCCCGATGAAAAACTATCCAGCTAGAACTGCTCTTATGATCAGGACTTCGGGTCTTTCTTTGTTTTTGAAGCATGTTTCCCAGAGTGCATCGATCATGAATCCGTTCTCAAAGAAAGGACTGA
Organism: uncultured Spirochaetaceae bacterium; assembly: GCA_944389015.1. Classification (GTDB taxonomy): domain Bacteria; phylum Spirochaetota; class Spirochaetia; order Sphaerochaetales; family Sphaerochaetaceae; genus Ornithospirochaeta. The sequence continues at coordinate 77,833 of CALXKS010000016.1, read as the reverse complement.
GAAGATCATGAAGCGATCTATGGAAATAAAGGTGTTTCACAGGCTGTCCAGCCAGTGCTTCTCCTTCATAGCTGTGCTCAGTCATATATCTATCGGTCAGAGTGATGAAACAAGGATGCTGTGTAACGAAAACGAATATTCCTCCTGGCTTCAGCACATTCCGCAGAGCTTTTGCCAGCGGCTTTATGTCTGCAATATCCATCAATGCCATTGTCGATACGGCTTTTGAGAACTTTTCACTCCCGAGTTGAGTGATCTTATCCTCATCTGCTGCATCACATATAAGGAATCTGACATTGCTGTCTTTCCATCTTGCCGTAGCTATCTCGATCATTTTCTCCGAAAAATCGAATGCTGTGACATCTGCTCCCATTCTATCAAGTAATGCCGAGAAAGAACCATTGCCACACGCAATATCAAGTACGGTCTCATTCTCTATTGGACCGAGAAGCGCAAGCACATATGGCCTGATGGTTTTCCTGTGGTATTCATTAAGATCATCACCCATTGCCTGATCCCAGAAATCAGCATTCATATCCCATGAAGAACTGTCAGTTATTCCATTCATGTCATACGAGGTTAGCATACTATTAGTGCGTTGTTGCAATATGATGCAGAAAATAATTCTCGATTATTATGATTTATAATGTAAAACAACAATTTTATGCCCATGACTTTTTATTTTAAACAAAAATTTGTTGTAATATGCGTTAAAACTCAGAATTTGAAGCGCAAATTTAATATTTTCTTCATTTTGCTATATAAAACTATTGAAATCTTCAATTTCTGTAGTATCCTTTGAAAAAGCAAGGAGGTTCTCTGTATGATTAAAGATGCAGATCTTATTGAATTCTGTCAGGAAGCTATAAGAATATCGAGCATGTCCGGACATGAGGAGCAGGTTGCGAAGATGCTTCAGTCCAAGATGCTTGAATTCGGCTTTGATGAAGCAGAGATCGTTGAGTATGGAAGCGTTCTCGGATGCATCCATGGCAAGAGGAAAGGCCCACGTATCCTCATGGATGGCCATATAGATACAGTCGATGTGATAGATCGCGATAAATGGAGTCATGATCCGTTCTCTGCTGATATCGTTGACGGGAAGATCTACGGCAGGGGAACTTCCGATATGAAGGGAAGCGACACGGCGATGATCACAGCAGCTGCAAGATATGCAGAGGAGACGAACCGTGATTTCGCTGGTGATATCTATGTGTCCTGCACAGTCCATGAAGAGTGCTTCGAAGGTGTATCTTCACGTGCCATCTCAAAGCTTGCAAAGCCGGATTTCGTAATAATCGGAGAGGCTACTTCAACAACTGTGAAGATCGGTCAGCGCGGAAGAGCAGAAGTTGTCGTTGAGACAGAGGGCGTAAGCTGTCATTCCTCCAATCCTGATAAGGGCAAGAACGCTGTCTATCATATGATGACAGTCATCGAGGAAATCAGGAAGATCGTACCTAACGAGCATCCTATCCTAGGCAAGGGGATTCTTGAGCTCACTGATATCAAGAGCTTCCCATACCCAGGAGCTTCTGTTGTTCCATCTCTCTGCCGTGCAACATTCGATAGACGCACACTTGTCGGCGAAGATGAAGCTGTGATTCTTGGACAGGTCAACGAAGCTATTGCAAGAGCAAAGGCGAAGAATCCTGATATCAAGGCAAAGTGCTATCTTGCAGAAGGAGAGGAGAAGTGCTGGACAGGTGAGACCATCAAGGCAAAGAGATACTTCCCCGCATGGCTTACCGATGAGAAGAGCGACTTTGTACAGAAGGCACTGAAAGGTCTTAAGGAAGCCGGCATTGAGGCTCCGATCTCTCATTTCTCATTCTGTACGAATGGAAGCCATTTCGCAGGAGAGGCCGGAATCCCATGCATTGGATACGGTCCATCGCTTGAGGAGCTCGCACATGTAAGAGATGAATATATCGAAACAGAGCAGCTTACCAAGGCAGCAAAAGGTTTCCAGTGTATACTGAGAGAGCTTACAAAGTAAGGAGCGAGATAGCTTACTAAAAAAGGGAGAGAAATATGGAAAGCATACTCAGCGCAATCGCATCGTTTCTGTGGGGAGCTCCTGTTCTGATTCTTATCGGAGCTGTCGGAGTCATGTTCGCAATCAGAACGAGATTCTTCCAGTTCAGGAATTTCGGCCACATTATGAAGAACACTGCAGGACAGATGTTCAAGAAGGGAGGCGGATCCTCAGGAAATGAAGGAACGCTCACACCTCTGCAGGCTGTATCATCAGCTCTTGCTGGCTGTGTAGGAACAGCTAATATCGCAGGTGTTGCTACTGCCATGGTCATCGGCGGACCTGGAGCTGTATTCTGGATGTGGGTCATCGCACTTCTCGGAATGCTTACAAAGTGCGTAGAGGTAACACTTGGACAGTATTACAGAATCAAAGGTGAGGATGGAGTCTACTATGGCGGTCCTATGTACTACATTGAGCGTGGTCTGGGAAAGAAGTGGAAGCCTCTTGCGATCATCTTCTCCATTACGATCATCCTCGGAGGTCTTGGAACCGCGGCATTCGCACAGCCTTATACAATGTCCACAGCAATCGAGACTACATTCGGGATTCCGACATGGGTTGTCACTATAGTAGCTGCTGTTATCTGCGGTGTAGTCCTTATCGGTGGTGTTCAGTCAATCGGAAAGTTCTGTGAGAAGATCACTCCTACGATGTGCATCATCTATACCATCGGTGCACTTGGTGTAATCATATTCAATATCCAGAACATCCCATGGGCAATTTCAAGCATATTCAAGTATGCATTCGCCCCGATGCCGGCAGTCGGAGGTCTTGCAGGTTCTACTATGATGCTTGCTCTCAGACAGGGTGCTGCCAGAGGAACATTCTCAAACGAGGCAGGATGCGGTTCATCGCCTATCACACATGCAACGGCTATTACAGATCATCCTTTCAAGGAAGGTCTCTATGGATGCTTCGAGGTATTTGTTGATACAATCGTCGTCTGCTCCCTGACATCGCTTTCGATCCTCGTTGCTGGTCCAGAGGTCTATCAGTCCGGTCTCCAGGCAGAGTCCCTGACAATCGCAGCATTCGCTACGGTATACAAAGGATTTGCTGGTGTCATGGTCACAATCCCTCTTGCACTCTTCGCTTTCTCTACGATGGTAGGATGGGAGATCAACTATGAGTCCGCATTCTTCTATATCTTCCCGAAAGCCAAGAATTCAAATGGATTCAAGCTCTTCATAAGGCTTCTCTGGCTCGTTCCTGGATTCCTTGCGCTCGGGCATACTCCGCAGTTCATCTGGACTATCGTTGATATAATGTCAGGTTTCTGGTGCATTCCTAACTGTATAGCGCTTCTTGGCCTTTCCGGCGTATTCATGAAGATATACAAGGACTACAACGATAAGTATATAAATAAGACAAAGCCAGTCTCTGAGCCTCTTGAGATGCCTCAGTGATTCAGAAAATGTCATTTTCTCCGATCCGCCGCAGCCGTGGCGGATCATTTTATTCTAGCTCGCATGATTTCATGCATAATGGTTCCCTTTTTTCGGATTTCTTATTATCTTCATCATGTTCGGAGGAAATTATGGCAAACAGAATAATGCTCAATGAGACTTCATACCATGGAAGCGGGGCAATAAAGGAAATCGCTAATGAGATCAAAGCAAGAGGATTTGCGAAGGCTTTTGTATGCTCTGATCCCGATCTCGTGAAGTTCGGTGTGACAAAGAAGGTTACGGATGTGCTCGATGGGGCATCGATTCCATATACGCTCTATTCGGATATCAAGGCAAATCCGACTATCGAGAATGTCCAGAATGGAGTAAAGGCTTTCAAGGAGTCCGGAGCACAGTGCATTGTAGCTATCGGCGGCGGAAGCAGCATGGATACAGCAAAGGCAATCGGAATCATCATCGCTAATCCTGAGTTCGAGGATGTGAGAAGCCTTGAGGGCACAGCTCCTACAAAGAATCCCTGCACCCCCATCATCGCAGTTCCTACAACAGCAGGAACAGCAGCTGAGGTCACAATCAACTATGTAATCACAGATGTAGAGAGAAAGAGGAAGTTTGTCTGCGTCGATCCTCATGATATGCCTGTTGTCGCAGTCGTTGATCCTGATATGATGGCAACAATGCCGAAGGGGCTTACAGCTTCAACTGGAATGGATGCTCTGACACATGCTATCGAGGGCTACACGACAAAGGGTGCCTGGGAGATGACTGATATGTTCCATCTCAAGGCTATCGAGATCATTTCAAGAAGCCTCCGCGATGCAGTTGCAGGAAAGAGCGAAGGCAGAACGGATATGGCCCTTGGTCAGTATATAGCTGGAATGGGATTCTCGAACGTTGGCCTCGGTATTGCCCATTCGATGGCTCATACTCTCGGTGCTGTATATGATACACCCCATGGAGTAGCATGCGCTATGATGCTTCCTATAGTCATGGAGTACAACGCTGACGCGACAGGAGAGAAGTACAGAGAGATTGCAAGGGCTATGGGTGTCAAGAATGTGGATTCCATGACCCAGAGCGAGTATCGCAAAGCCGCAATCGATGCTGTCAGACAGCTTTCAGTCGATGTAGGCATTCCTACGAAGCTTGAGGCTGTCAAGGAAGAGGATCTTCAGTTCCTTGCAGAGAGCGCTGCAGCTGATGCATGTGCCCCGGGCAATCCGAAGGATGCTTCCGTTGAGGATTTCAAGGCCCTTTTCAGGAAGATAATGAAATAATATCCAAAAGCGCAGGGTGGAAAAAGCTCTGCGTTATATTTATGCCTTCTATTTGTTATAATAATAACATTATGTTATAATATAGACATAAATGTTATATTCTGCTATATTCCAACCATGAGATTTGCATTGATCGGATATGGTCGTATGGGAAAGATGGTTCACTCGCTTATAAATGAGGGAGGTGAACATGAGGTAGCACTCATAGTTGATCCGCTTGGGGACGTGGGGAAACTTGAATCGTCCATGCTTGCAGGGATCGATGTTGCTGTTGATTTCTCTTCTTCTGAAGCTGTTCCAGGGAATATAGAGTGCTATGCTGAAGCAGGGTGCCCGGCAGTAATCGGAACCACAGGCTGGGATCATTCCATACTGGATGGAGCCAAAGGTGATGTGAGGATCATCCATTCCGGGAATTTCTCAGTAGGGGTTCTTGTTTTTCTTCGCATTGTTTCCGAAGCTTCAAAGCTTATCGATGCCTTTGATCAGTATGATGCGGCTGTTGTGGAGACACATCATAGAGCCAAGGCCGATCATCCATCTGGAACTGCGCTGATGATAGCATCAGGAATCATTGAGAATCTCAGCCGCAAGAAAAGCATCGGGATAGGATGCCCTGACGGTCGGATCGCAGATGATGTTCTTGAGATCTCATCTGTCCGTGTCGGTTCTGTTCCCGGAACTCATGCTGTGTTTTTCGACAGCGCGGTTGATACGATTGAGCTTAGGCATACAGCTCGATCCAGATCAGGTTTTGCTTCAGGTGCAATCAAGGCGGCTGAGTGGATAATCAGGAAAGATAATGGCATATACACAATGGATGATTTCATCACGGATATTCTTGGAGGGAGATGATTATGGAATACAGAGGAGTATATACAGCACTTATTACACCTTTCATGGAGATCGGCAATGTTGATTACCATGCTCTTGAAAGGATAATCGAATTCCAGATAGAGAGCGGAATCGATGGCCTCGTTCCATGTGGGACAACAGGAGAAAGCCCGACACTTTCCCATGAGGAGCATGACAGAGTCATTGCGAAGACTGTGCAGTATGCGAATGGCAGGGTGCCTGTCATCGCAGGTACAGGATCGAATGCGACCTCGGAGGCTATACGTCTTTCTCAGCATGCTGAGGATGCCGGAGTGGATGCTGTTCTTCTTGTGAATCCATACTACAACAAGCCGACGCAGAAAGGGCTTTATCTTCATTTCAAGGCTATTGCATCATCTGTCCACCTTCCATGCATACTCTATAATATCAAGGGAAGAACGGGTGTAAACCTTGAGACAGAGACTCTCAGAAGGCTTGAGGATGAATGCCCGAATATCGTGGCAGTGAAGGAAGCTTCCGGAGATCTTGCCCAGATGGAGAGTGTGATCCAGACGAAGAAGAATGGATTCTCGGTCCTTTCCGGTGATGATAATCTTGCTCTCGATCTTATCAGGCGCGGAGGAGATGGCGTTATATCGGTTGCATCGAATCTCTTTCCGCTCCAGATGGTCAGGATGGTCCATTCTGCGCTGAATGGGTATTTCGCAGAGGCAGATAGGCTGAACAGCTGGTTTGCTCCTTTCTTCAAGGCCTGTTTCTGTGAGACGAATCCTATACCGATAAAGACTGCAATGGCCCATCTCGGACTCTGCTCCTCAATCTTCCGTCTCCCCCTCTGTGAGATGGAGAGCGCGGAGAAGAAGGAGGAACTCCTTGGGATTGTTGACAGGATGTCGGCCGAGGTGAAGGAGGGTAGATTCTGATGGCAAGGTGCAGCGAATATTTCATGAGATTATCCTCTGGGTATCTCTTCCCTGAGGTTGCAAGACGTACCAGGGCATGGCAGGAGAAGAATCCAGGACGTTCTGTGCTGAGGCTTGGAATCGGTAATACAACCGAAGCTCTTCCTCCATCTCTTGTGTCGGCGATGAAGCATAAGCTCGACCTTCTTTCCGACAGGTCGACATACACAGGCTACGGAGACGAGCAGGGGGATGCGCCTCTGAGAGAGGCAATCTGCCGCCGTTACAGCGAGTTCGGAGTCGATATCAGCATGAATGAAGTCTTTGTATCAGACGGCGCAAAGAGCGATGCTGCGAATATCCAGTCAATATTCAGTACTGACAGCGTTATCGCGGTTCAGGATCCTTCCTATCCTGTATATGTTGATTCCAATGTCGCTTCAGGACATACAGGTTCATACAATGATCTTGATGCTGGTTACGATGGTATAGTATATATGCCAGCATATGCCGATACAGGTTTCGTTGCTTCTCCACCTGCAAAGCATGCCGATCTGATCTATCTCTGTTTCCCGAACAATCCTACAGGTGCGGTGGCAACCAGAGAACAGTTAAGGCTTTTCGTTGATTACGCGCTTGAGCACCGCTCTGTTATAATCTTCGATGCTGCCTACTCTGATTACATCAAGACTCCCGGCATCCCTCACTCAATATATGAGATAGAAGGGGCGGAACGTTGTGCAATAGAGCTCAATTCGTTCTCGAAATATGCTGGATTCACAGGTGTCAGACTTGGCTGGAGCATCGTTCCAGAGGCTCTCGAAGCGGAGAATGCCCCCAGGGGGACTCTCAACAGATTCTGGAACAGGAGACAGTGCACGTTCTTCAATGGCGCTTCCTGCATCTCCCAGGCAGGTGGTATAGCAGCGCTTTCTCCTGAAGGGAGGAAAGAGTGCAATGAGCTTGTTGACTATTATCTTGGGAATGCGCACATCATTAAGGAGGGACTCGAGGGGAAGGGCCTGGTATGCTTCGGAGGTATTGATAGCCCTTATGTATGGGCTGCCTGCCCTGATGGCCTTTCCAGCTGGGAGTTCTTCGATATCCTTCTTGATAAAGCTTCTGTCGTTGTCACTCCTGGTTCAGGGTTCGGACCTGCAGGGGAGGGCTATGTTCGTGTCTCTGCGTATGGACACAGGGAGGATGTGGAGAGAGCTGTGAAGAGCATCGAGGAGAATATATGAGCGTAAAATCATTTCCGATGGCTGATGATGCCATAATCTCTTTTGCCGATAAGGTGGGGACACCTTTCCATATCTATGATGAGAGCAGGATTGCAGATACCGCAGAGCGGATAAAGGGTGCGTTTGCCTGGAATGCTGGCTTCACGAATTACTTTGCGGTCAAGGCATTGCCCAATGTGAATATAGTGAGGCTGCTTGGGGCTCTTGGCTTCGGTGCAGACTGCTCTTCTCTACCAGAGCTTATCATCGCAGAGAAAGCGGGCATAACCGGAGAGAGGATAATGTTCTCATCCAATGATACTCCAGATGAGGAGTTCAGGAAGGCGTATGAGCTCGGGGCAATCATCAATCTTGATGATATTACGCATATTGAGGCTGTTGAAAGAGCAATAGGGACTTTACCGGAAATCATTTCATTCCGGTATAATCCGGGGCCGGAACGTACTGGCAATGCAATCATAGGAAACCCGGTAGAAGCAAAATACGGTGTTACCCATTCCCAGATTGCCGATTGCTATAGAATCGCAAAGGAAAAGGGCGCCAGACGTTTTGTCCTTCATACGATGGTTGCTTCAAATGAGCTTGATAGGTCATATATTGTCGAGACTGCAAGAATGCTTTTCTCTCTTGTCCGTGAGATACGTGAGAAGACTGGAATACTTATTGAGCGCGTGGATCTCGGAGGCGGGGTAGGGATACCATACAGACCTGAGGATAGTGAGGTGAGTTTTGAGCAGCTTGGGGATGAGATACACAAGCTTTATGATGAGATGGTTGATTATCCTCTGGCTGTTTCTTTTGAGATGGGACGAGCTGTCACTGGTCCTTCTGGATATCTTGTGTCGCGTGTCCGCCATGTCTGTCATAAATACAAGGACTATGCCGGTCTTGATGCAACGATGGCTGATTTAATGCGTCCTGCAATGTATGGTGCTTACCACCACATAACTGTACCTGGAAAAGAAGTCCTTCCCCATGATCATAAGTATGATGTCACAGGATCACTCTGTGAGAACAATGATAAGTTCGCAATCGATAGGATGCTTCCTGAGCTGCAGAGAGGGGATCTTGTGATAATCCATGATACAGGTGCCCATGGACATTCGATGGGGTTCAATTACAATGGCAAATTAAGGCATGCGGAGTATCTTCTCAGAAAAGATGGAAGCATCGTCAGAATCAGAAGAGCAGAGACTGTTGATGATTATCTGAGAACACAGCTTGATGAACCTGAATCAATAATCTGACTTCCCTTACCTGTGGTATCATAATGCTATGGAAAAGAGGGAATATGTCTGCCCGAAGTGCGGATGCCGGAGTTTTGAGAGCGATATAATCCAGACTGCAGGGGGCAACTTCGCGAAGGTCTTCGATATACAGAACAAGCGCTTTACGGCAATCTCATGCTGTCAGTGCGGTTATACCGAGTTCTATAAGGAGCAGTCCTCCGCAGGATGGAATATCATAGATTTTCTTATGAGGTGATTATATGATCAAGGATCTCGTTCTGAAGAATAGAAGCTATAGAGGCTTTGACCGCAGCACTAGGCTTTCGAGGGAGGATCTGATGGAGCTTGTCGATCTTTCAAGGCTTTCTCCCTCCAGCATGAACAGACAGGCACTGAAATTCCATATCGCATCGGGTGAGGATGAGGTGGAGAAGATCCAGGCCCTTACAGGCTGGGCAAGAAGGCTTCCAGAGCTTAATCTGCCATATCCTGGAACTGAGCCTACATCATTCATTGTCATATGCATCGATAACCAGCTTGGTAAGCGTGATGCTTTCCAGAGGGATGTTGGTATATGCGCAGAGGTAATTCTTCTGGGAGCTGTTGAGAAAGGCTTTGGCGGGTGCATGCTCGGTACTTTCAGAAAGGGGGAGCTAACAGAGCTTCTGAATCTGCCTGAGAATATAGAGCCTGAACTCATTGTCGCACTTGGCAAGCCTGCGGAGAAAATTGTGCTGACAGATGTCGGTGAAGATGGTGATACAGGTTACTACCGTGATGCAGAAGGCAGAACCCACTATGTTCCCAAAAGAAAGCTTGAGGATATATTGATCTGATTTCAGACATACCGGCAATATTGGTCGACAGCTATATCTGAGAACCCGAAGATTTCTGCTTTTGTCAGTCTGCCTGAGCAGGTGTATATCAAATCCTGCAGGAGCCTATCTGCCATTTCCTCGATATTCTGGGTTCCAGTTATGACAGGAGATAAATCCATGTCGATATTATCCCGCATGGATTTATATGTTTGCTCATTAGCTGTTACTTTCAAAACAGGGGAAATAGCATTGCCTGTGGGAGTTCCACATCCAGTTGTGAATATTATTGCTGTACATCCCCCAGCAACCATTGCTGTGACTGAAGCGATATCATAACCAGGTGTATCCATAAGTATAGCACCTTTGCATTTTGGCATTTCGGCTTGCTCCAATACTTCAACAATCGGTCTAGTCCCTCCTTTCTTTATACACCCTAGACTTTTTTCTTCTAGTGTTGACAGCCCTCCTGCTTTGTTTCCTGGGGTTGGCTGTCCATCTCGGCAGTTTTGACCTGCTTGTTTGAGATGTATTTCATATCTATGGCATAAATCAATTATTTTGTTATGAATCTCTGGGGTTGCAGCTCTTTTGGCAAGGATATGTTCAGCTCCTATCCATTCAGTAGTTTCACTCATTATTGTTGTGGCTCCTGAATCCACAAGCTTGTCAGATACACAACCTAATACTGGATTAGCTGCAAGTCCGGAGGTTCCATCTGATCCTCCGCATTCAAGTCCCAGGACAATATCTGAAATATCGCAGAGAGAGCGCTGTATATGTGATGCTTCTGTTGTCATCGCAAGTGCGGCTCTTATAGCCTTGGATGCTGTATTGATTGTACCTCCTTCTTCTTGTATTCCGAATGAAGCTACAGGTTTTGCAGAAAGCTTCTTTATTTCTTCTTTCAATTTGGCATGTGAAAGTGTTTCGCATCCAAGACCTATTATTACAACACCATATACATTAGGGTTACATGCTAGTCCGATAAGCATTCTCTTATTGAGTTCCGCATTTGATCGAACATCGGCACATCCTGAATGGAATATAACATTTACTGTTCCTTTTACCTGGGAGGAAACAATCCTACAGCATTCGCTGGCACATGCACATGTTGGAAGAATTAGCACATGATTTCTTGTTCCAGCTTTTCCATCTTGCCGTCTATATCCCATGAACTGCATAGAAGACTCCTTTAAAGCATTTCCTCATCATAGCTGCGTGGTATACTCATGATATTCTTATCTGAAACAAGAGAACCTTTAGGTATATTTTCTGTAGCCTTTCCAATTATTTCTCCATATTTCATAACCAATGAATCCTTATTTATCGTCTCTCTGGAAATTTTGTTATAGGGAGGAATATCGGTTACAGATGGTATTTCTTCGTATACAGATAAATGTTTGCATATTACAATTTCTCCAGCTTTGATTGAATTCAGTACAGTAGCCACATTATCTTTTTCATTTATGATTATTGCGTTGATTTTCTTCATAGCATTGACTTGAGATTCTCTAATGATCTAATTGGTACTTTGATTCCTTTCTCTTTAGAATCTTTACGTGTCTGCATAATTCTCTCTCCTGGATATCTTATTGGGCTATCAGGTTTTTCAGATTCTGAAGAATGAAGAGCATCAATGATTTTGTCTGCGATATTGTCATTATCAATACCGTTCAGCATTTTATTATTCAATGCAATGAATACCTGGGTCATATTGGTTTCAACGATGGAGGATACTGGCATTTCTGAGACTGTTGGACTATTCCCTAATGAACATGCAACCGCTTCAAGAAGAATGGATAATCCACTGCCTTTCCAGAATCCAGCAGGTAGAGCTTTGAAAGTTTCTCGAATAGCTGAAGGGTCGTCAGTCTTATTTCCGTTGCTATCATATCCCCCTATGGAAGGTAATTTCTCTCCTGCTGAAATATATTCATCTATCTTACCCCATGAATACTGAGCCATTGAGGAATCAAATACGATAGGCCCTTTTTTTCTCGGAACTGCTATTACAAGAGGGTTGTTGCCAATAGCGATTTCTGTTCCTCCCCATGGAACCAGGTTTTTTCCAGTTGTTGTCCAGCATATACCGATGAACCCTTTTTCTGCAGCCATCCATCCATAATAACCGGCTCTCATCCAATGATTTGAATTCGTCATCGTGACTATTCCTGCTCCATTTTCTGAAGCAATTTCAATTGCCCTCTCCATAGCACATTCAGCAGATAAAACACCGAAGCACCTTCCTGCGTTCCATTTCTCTAGAACTCCATAAGATGATACTTTCTTGGGGACATTGTCAGGAATTATGATTTTCTCATCGAGGTATTTTATCATAAGAGGAAATCTATTTACGGAATGTGAAAGAACTCCATCTGCTGCATTTGAAGTGAATATTCTTGCAACAGCCTCCGCTTCCTTTTCTTTAACGCCATGTTTTATTAAGATCTTGAAAAATAAACTGTTTAATTCATTTTGGCTTATTCGTATAAAATCCACCATTCAGCTTTCTCCTTTATTTTCTCAGGAAATTTCTTATGCATTTACTAATAAAATGGGCTACATCATAAGGAGTCATTGTATTATCAAGCATACTTTGCAGTGCTACTCCGAAAACACTTTCAAAATCAGTAAATCTGAAAGGAGCATCGCCTTTGTAAAATATTCTATTTCTTGAGATTCCTTTGCGGTAATTTTCCTCAATTATATTTATCCATGGATATTTTCCTTGTAGCCAGGCATCCGAGAATATTGAGATTCTAGGGGACATTCCTCCTGTTTTTATAAGTGTCTCTGCCATTTGCTCAGATGTAATCCATTTTATGAATTCCAATGCCTCTACAGGGTGTTTTGAGTGTCTTCCTATTGCTAATGATGAACCACCAAGGAGAGGGTGGCCGCCAGGAACAGTTGCAAATCCAATCTGCCCAATAGTCCCTGAATTCTGACTACTAAGCATCATGAAGGCATGGTTTGTATATACGGTGGTTGTGGCATTTCGTCCTAATGCAAATTCTTTTGCGGCATCTCCCCACCATATTTTATTTCTAGCAGAAGAATTAAAACTTTCATTATATAAATTTAATGCTTCAAGCATTTCTTCTGATTCAAAGTCCAGAAGTCCTTCGTCAGTGTATTTCAAGGAGAGTTCCATCATCCTTGGGGCAAAATCGCAAACCGCTGTAGAAGGGTATTCCATTACGGTTGTTCCTCCGAACTCTGTAGGTGATGATGGATTTAGGCTTTTTGTAAAGAATTTTGATATCTTAAGCAGTTCCTCATAACTAGTGGGGACTTTCAGCTGATCTCCATATAATTGAGCGTACTGTCTGCTATAGAATGGATCCTCGAATAGATCCTTTCTGTAGAAGAAAAGCTGTACACTTGGTTCTGATGGTATTGTGAATATTCCTTTTTCTGGCTGTACATATTCTTTTATCATGTATTCTGGGAATGAGTTAATATAGTCTGTTACGGAATCAAGATTGCTTAACTCCATTAAGTACTCATCTCTAAGGCTTTCAAGCCAAGTCATATCGAGTCGTATTACATCAAAGAAACCATCTGGTTCCATACTTCGAATAGCATTTATCTGATCTTGATATGAATACCTTGTGAATCTGACTTCGATACCTGTTTCTTTGGTAAAAAACTTCGATATCTTCGTCAGAATAAGAGATGACGGTGTTTCTTGAAATAGTATGTTAAGCACTATGTTATTCCGAGGAATCGCAAGATGGGAAAATCTATCTGAGAATCCTGAAGGCTTCACTGTTATGGTTTCTTCTATTTTCCTTTTATCATGAATCCAGGTTATTATCTGCTTTGCAGCTTCTCTCCCAAGTTTTCTGTAATCAAGTATGTAATATTCCACTCCTTCTGACAGTTTGGGATTTGATGCTAGGCACAATATTCTTGGGATATCATCCATTGAACAGAAAAGATGTGCTTCTCTTATTTCTTCAATATATGATTCACTTGTTGCGATTATAAGATCTGTAGCTGGATTGTCGTGAAGCATAGAAAAGACATATCCAGAAACGCTTGATGGAATAGTGGAAACTTCAAACAAGCGGGAATTTATGCAATGTGATTGAAGATTCATGAACAATTCAGAGTTATTCGAAAAGCCTGTTCCGCCAGAAAGGAATGCAATATTCCGGAATTTTTCTTTTTTTATATATTCTGCGATTTCTTCTGATGCAACTGTATAGTCAAATCCAATAAATGCTCTGCCGGAAATATCACTGTTTTTCCTCTCAACGTATAGAATAGGTATTGAATCGGGAATACTTTCCAAATTTGCATGATCAAGAGTTGATATTGCGATGACTCCAGCCATCTCAAATCCAGCTATCCTTGCTATAGCATCTTTTTCCTTTCTGACAATATCATCAGTAAGAAAAAGCTCGCATTCAAATCCATTGTCTTCGATATATGATTTTGCCGAAAGGTATAGATGCAGATATTCCGGTATTTCCAGATTAGGAACAATTATAGCTATTTGCTTTGATTTGCTATTCCGGAGGAGCTTTGCTTTTATATTCTGAGAATATCCAAGCTTTATAGCTGCTTCCTCAACAATACGTATTTTCTCAATGCTTACATTACCGTTCTTGTTGATAACATTTGAAACGGTAGTATGCGATAACCCTGTAAGCCTTGCTATATCTTTAATTGTAGCCATTCTTACCTCATTATCTTAATTATGAACCGTAAAGTCTGCAATAAAAATAATATTAACGTTCAAAATTTTATTTTTTTAACAAGTTTTCTGAAAGTACAAATGATATTGATAATTATGCTCTTTTGACGTAGTGGAAAGAATGAAATTTGTATCCTATTTTACATATAGTTTCAATAATTAATATTATTTATTTAAACAATAAGGAAATATATATACAGTTAAGAATAAATTTCTTGCGAGAGCGGATTCCGCGAATAGGTTGGGAATTCAATATTTAAAGAGATGATGAAATTTATTTAAGTTTGAGAAGAGCAAATAATGTTAATTTGAACGTTCAAAAAATTATTGTTGCATTATTTGAAATGAGCTTTTATGCTTTGGATAAGAATAAAAAGGAGGAAGCCAATGAGGAAGTTAATTGTATCTCTTATTCTCATTGCATTGGTTGCTGCACCGATTTTTGCGAATGGATCAGGAGAATCTTCATCTGCCGATAATGGTGAATGGAGGCCCAGCAAGCCTATCACTATTGTTGTTCCATTCAGTGCTGGTGGTTCATCTGATATGTTTGCTAGGGTATTCACTCAGTTCGGCGAGAAGTATTTTGGAGTACCTCTTGTGGTTGAGAACAAAGCGGGAGGAAATAATATCCTTGGTCTTACAGCGCTTCTTGATGCTAGGCCTGATGGTTATACAATTGGAAGTATGTCCAGTGGTGTTATGCTGAATGTTGTTCTTTCTACCACAAAGCTGAAATATGATTTTGAAAATGAGGTAATAGGAATAGCAAAAGGTGGGGATGCTCCTAGGATTCTCGCGGTTAGAAATGATAGCCCATTCAATTCTCTGGAAGATATAATCAATTTTGCAAAAGAGAATCCAGGAGAACTGACATATGGTATTACAGGTTTGGCTGGAAATGAGAATATCATGATGAGCAGATTATCAAGAGCTGCAGGAATAGAAATGAGATCTGTTGCTTTTGGCTCTGGCGGAGAGGCTGTCACTGCAATGCTTGGTGGAAATATTGATATTCTCTATTCAAATGTTATTGATGCAGGTGAGTATGTTAGGGCCGGAGAGTTTAAGTGCGTTATTGTATTCTCTGACGAGCGGTGTGATATAGAAGGTTTTGAGAATGTGCCTGCTATTACTGAATTCGGAATCGATGTCACTGATTCTCTTTGGCAGGGCATAATCTGTTCAGCTGAAATGCCGGATAATATTTATCAATATTATTGCGAGAAATTTACAGAGATGCTCAATGATCCTGAGGTGCAGGCTGAAATAGAAAAGCTTGGTTTTGTTGTAACTCCTGTAATTGGTGATGATTTTACTCAGCTTATTAAAGACACAACTGACAAATATGTTTCATCAATGCATGAAAGCGGCATCTGGGATGAGATAATGTCTCAGAGAAACTGAGAAATATAGGATTCGCCTTGAGATTTTAGTTCTGCCCCGTCCTTGGGGCAGAATATAGAGTGAGAAAATGGAAAAATTCACACATAGCCTTATTGAAATTCACAGTAATTATGCCTGGGATGCAGAGAAGACTCTCAGGGCAATGGACTTCGCTGTCGCAAATGAAATGACAGGGGTATCTTTTCATAGAAATGATTTCGTAGATCAGCTTCTTTTTCCATCAAATTATATTGCTCCAATGAGCAGGAATGAGTATTCAAACATTTCAGAAATATATGATGAGCTGTATAGGAAGATGTACAAATATGATCCAACTCGAAGAGATGTTCCATATAAGAAAGGATTATATTTCAGATATATTCTCAGAGAAGCAGCGAAAAGGGGGCTTGAAGTTTATATTGAGAATAAGGAGATAAATTATCTTGATTGTATAGATGAGCTTTATCCTGAACTTAGGAAGAATGGAGCTGTTTGTGTAACAAATCCTTTTCTGCTTGATTATGTAAAATACAAATATCAGGAATTCTTCAGGTTATATCATGGAGTGGCTGGAATTATCACCTCTACCGCTACAGGAGAAAGCAAGGCAAGTATAACAGCGAACAGATGCCAATGTGAACGTTGTCAGGATTATAGTGCAGAGAAATGGCATACAGATGTGATAATGGCTATGTATGAACCCATAAAAGCCGCTGGGTCCAAGTTGATAGTAAGGGATTTTGTATTCAATTCCGATGCTCATAAAGATATATCAGATGCAATGGAAAAGCTCCCTTCTGACATAATCTATTCATTAAAGAATACTCCTCATGATTATTATCCGACATTCCCTGATAATCCAAGGATTGGGAAATCCAAAGGGCATGAGCAATGGATTGAATATGATACTATGGGGCAGTATTACGGCCTAGGTGTTGGCATATCCATCATGGACGAGGATATACGGCATAGGATTGAGAATGCAAAGTCAAAGGGTGTTTCCGGGATTCTTGTACGAACAGATTGGGAAGCCATAGATGGTCATTCAGTATTTGAAACACCGAATTTAATCAATCTTTTTGCTGTTGCTGCAATAGATAAGAATGCTGATGTGGATAAAATAGAAATATATCGTTCTTGGCTGGAGTATAAAAATTTCTTCAAAAAAGGAATTTCTTCACAGGAGAAAGATAGAGCTGCAGCTTTTGTTGCGAAGGGATTGGACATGACTTGGCCTGTTCTTTCCAGAACAGCATTTGTAAATGATTGTGTATTCAATGATTCCTCAGAATTTCCATCAAGCATTGAGCATGCATTTTGGCTAGCTGAAGAAAAGAATAGTCTTAAGGATTGGGATAAAAGCAAAGAGGATGCGCTTTCTGTTAAGGACCTTGGAATCCTTAGAAAGAATCTTTCCGAGAAGGATATGGCTTTGGATCTGATGAATCATATTGTTTCGCATTTTTCTTCATATGATCCGGGCCTTAATGCTGCCTGCTGTAAGTTCTTGGATTCATTTGTGAAGGCTGATTATCTTTATACGAAAACTTATAGAGATCTTGTTTATTGCATTCTGCTTGCAAAGTTTTTTAAAGAAGATACACGGGATAGAAGCTTTGATGAAGAAGCAAAGCTGAAATTGAGGGAAGCTTTTGGGGCTTTGAAGGATGATGATTACAGAATAGGTGAGATTTTCAGGACTACTGATTGGTATTACATAATCTATATTGTTCTTGATCAGGACAGGATTGACTGCGCTATTGAAAAAATAAAGGAAAGCATCGAAGAGGCAGGAATTGCAAAGGAGATCTTCAAGTGAAGAAGAAAATAATTGTATCTGGGACTTTGCTTATTTTGGCTTTGATTTATACTTTCTTGGCATTCGTTAGAATGCCTGCGGGCGAGGCTGCAAATCCGAAAGGTGGATTTCTTCCAAGATGCATAGGGTTGCTGGCAATTGCTATGTGTATACTTGATCTCCTTTTTGAGATCAGACATCCGGATAAGGAAGATAATGGATTTGATATCCGAGAACTCTTTGTTTTTGCAAAGATAATTCTTGTTTTTGCTGGTTATGTTTTTCTTCTATATCTTCTGGGATACATAATTGCGAGTATTGTATTTCTTTTTGTGCTATTTACAGTTACTGATGTAAAACCCTTTATCAAGAAATTCATTCTGTCAATAGCAGTAACAGCAGTATTCTTTATTATTTTTCAGATCATTCTCAACGTTGGGCTTCCTGAAGGAATCGTTTTGGAAGCATTACTGTATTGAAATAGGAGGGCAATATGCTTGAAAGCGTTACTATGCTTTTATCTGGTTTTAGTGAAGCTTTGGTTCTGAAAAACATAGCAGCAGCATTTGCAGGCGCTCTTGTTGGAACATTGGCAGGGATTCTTCCTGGTTTAGGTATTTCCGGTTCTATTGCCTTATTGCTTCCTTTAAGTTATGGAATGGAGCCATTAACTGCTTTAATAATGTTCAGCGGTATATATTATGGGGCTATGTATGGAGGTTCTACAACCTCAATTCTCGTCAATGTACCAGGAGAGGGAGCCTCTGTTGTCACTTGTCTGCAGGGACATTCTATGGCAAAGAGAGGTAGGGCTGGTGCTGCATTGTGCGTTTGTGCCATGGGATCATTTTTTGCTGGCACTATTGGTGTCATCGGATTGACTTTCTTTGCTCCTGTTTTATCTCGATGGGCTCTGAAATTCGGTCCACCTGAATACATGATGATAGCAGCATTAGGATTGATTCTCCTTGCAAATATGACTGGAAAATCAAAAGTGAAAAGCTACATTATGGTTCTTCTTGGAATGATGCTTGGGAGTGTTGGAATGGATGCTACCGGTTCTATTGCAAGATACACATTTGGTAGTCTGAATCTTCTGGAGGGATTGGATTTCATAATTGTAATAATGGCGCTTTTTGGTTTAGGGGAAATTATGGATACTATGATTCATCCCGTTGATACTTCAGTCAAACAGAAAGTCCGTTTAAGGGATTTATACCCCAATAAAGAAGAAACAAAACGATCTGTATGTCCAATCGGAAGAGGTACTATCATAGGATTCATAATGGGATTGCTTCCAGGCCCTGCGATGTCCCTTTCAACTTATGTGTCATATTCATTGGAAAAGAAGTTGTCAAAGCATAAGGATGAGTGGGATGGATATGGTGCTATTGAAGGCGTTGCTGGTCCTGAATCCGCAAATAATGCAGCTTCAACTGCTCAGATGATTCCTTTGCTGGCCTTAGGTCTTCCATTCAGTTCTTCTGCGGCACTATTGGTCAGTGGTTTCCGAATTCATGGAATCGTTCCTGGGCCAAGGCTCATGACAATGTATCCTGCATTGTTCTGGGGACTCGTAGCAAGTATGTATATCGGCAACCTTATATGTCTGATTCTTAATCTTCCACTAGTGCCAGCTTTTGCTAAAATCCTTAAAGTTCCTATGAAGATATTGATGCCGATTGTTGCTCTTATAACCTTTACAGGGGCTTATGCATTGAATTATAGCATTTTCGATTTGTCGATGCTGGTTTTATTCGGCATCGCAGGATGGTTTCTTGCAAAAGGCGGTTTCTCATTGGCTCCCGTTGCTATTGGAATGTTCCTGGGGCCTCAATTTGAGAGTAGCCTGAAGCAATCGCTTTCGATGTTTGATGGTAATATCGGCCTTGTTTTTACGCGTCCAATTGCAGGAACAATGGCTGTAATTATGATTCTTTCTATCCTTTGGACAGTATTCAGATCTATTCAGAAGACCAGAAGTGGAAAAGAAGATGAAATTGTTATAGAGGCAGACTGATGAAATTTGCAATTGTACAAACATGTGGATTCGATTGCGAAGAGTATTCTTCGCATGCAGCTGATCTTATTGAAATGATTCAAACAGCAGCTTCAGAAGGGGCTGATATGATTGTTTTTCCAGAATGCACAATTCCTGGATATTATATTTCTCCTTCTATAGATAAGTGCATGGAATATATCAGGAATTCTGAGTATTTGGATTCTATTGGTGAGATAGCTGCAAAAAACTCTGTCTATATTGCAATGGGATGTATACGTGAAGACGCCGGAAAACTCTTCAATAGTGTTATTGTTTTTGGTCCTGATGGGCAGATAGTTGCAAAAGCTGATAAATCGAATATGTGGCATATCGATCGGGATTTGTTTACTCCAGGTAAAGAATACTGTGTTTTTGATTCTCCTTTTGGAAGAATCGGAGTAATGATATGTGCTGATGCCCGTATTCCTGAGATTGCAAGAATCCTGAAATTAAATGGTGCTCAGGTTATAGTCGATTCTGCTAACCTTGTAAGCAACGCTCCGGAAAAATCTCTTCTGACTAATCAGCAGTTGCAGTTTATTGTGGCTACGAGAGCTGCAGAGAATAGGATTCCGATAGTTCTGGCCAATAAATGCGGCAGTGAATATGATTCGATTTTCTTTGCCGGGCAGAGTTTTGTGGTTGATAAGGAGGGAACACTGATTTCTCAGGCATCTGTTGATCAAGAGGAGATTTTATATGCTGATGTAGAATTATCCTCCGACAATGTTCCTCTTCGTAGAAAATCATCTCTATATGCAAGGATTGCCGATGCCAGTTTACCCAGTTTTTTGCAAAAAAGATTTGATTCTCCCTGTCGACTTCAGGATCTGCATAAATTCATTGCACTAATCAGAGTTGGAAATTGCTTGCAATCTGAATATTTGGACAAGAGTTCATTCTTTATCAAGAATGCGGAAATGCAGCATGCTGATATTTCCGTGTTATCACCCTGTGGCTATAAAATAGATCCTGATACTGTTTTTGAGAGTTTTGGATATAGCCTTCCTTCTGGTAAGATAGTGATATTTTCTTCTTATACAGAGAATAACGCAGTTGCTTATATCATGGATTGTGAAGGAGTCAGACAGATTTTACCGACTCATCTGGATTCTGGCAATGATTATATTTCTGCTGTTGATTGCAATGGAATAAGGCTAGGATTCATTTTTGGGGATGAATTGTTTGTACCAGAAATTTCCAGATGTCTTATGCTGGATGGAGCGGAATGCATTATATGGATGAATCGTGATATTTCCGATAAGGAAATGCGAGCTATCCGTACAAGAGCTGCGGAGAACAAGATTTTTACGATTTGCAGTTCTCTTTTGGGTCGATCATGTTCCATTAATCCTGATGGGAATGTTTATGCATCTACTTTTATTGATCAAAACATGCTTGTTACATGCCTGCTGGATATCTCCTTGGCAAGAAATAAAACCGTGGTTCCGGGTACTGAGATTATCACGGGACGTATACCATCCGCATATTCACGCTTGTTGGAGGATTGAACTTATGAAATATGTCACAGTTGAATGGAATGGTGAGAAAGCAGGAATAATATCCGCTGATGGCAAAAGAGTCCTGATCATTGACGAAGTATTAGATTCTGATTTCGGATCTATAATGGCTTTTATTGAGAATAGGACCGTTGAGCAGGAAAGATCTTTGCTTAAAGCGTCTGAAAGTCAAAAAGGGATACCTCTTGAGGATGTACGATTAATGGCGCCAATACCTAGGGCAAAGCATGATATAATCTGCGTAGGTGTGAATTATGTATCTCACCTTGAAGAAACTCAGAAGCATTTCTTTGGTGGTAGATTCGAATCCCCTGAGGAAACCGTCTATTTTGGAAAACGCGCATCTTTTATTACAGGTCCTAATGAAGATATTTATGGCCATCTCGATATTGATAGCTGTTTAGACTACGAAGTTGAGCTTGCTGTTATTATCGGCAAAGCTATTGATTCTTCTGTTGGATACAATGAATTAAGTGGTCATATTTTTGGATATTCTATTTTCAACGATATCAGTGCTAGAAGTCTGCAAAGCAGCCATGCCCAATGGTATTTGGGGAAAAGCCTTGATACATTCTCTGTCATGGGACCTTGGATTGTATCTTCAGATATGATTGCGTTCAATGGCGGATATGATATCGAGAGTCGTGTAAATGGAGATCTTAGACAGCATTCAAATACACGGTTGATGAGGATGAATGTTGGTGATTTGCTTTATGAGTTATCCCGGGGTATTACCTTGGAGCCAGGAGATATTATTGCCACTGGTACGCCTGCAGGAGTTGGGCAAGGGTTCGATCCTCCAAGGTTCCTTCGAAAGGGAGATATTGTTGAGGTAAGTATTGAAGGTATTGGTCATATGATTAATGGAGTTAAGTAATGAGGATTGTTATTCTTGATGGCGCAAAGGAGAATCCAGGCGATCTCAGCTGGGAAGGGTTTTCAGAATTAGGTGATCTGATTGTTTATGATAATACGGATCCGGAAGATGTGGCTGATCGAATAGCTGCGGCCGATGCAGTTATCGTAAATAAAGTTAATCTGAATAAAGGCAATCTTTCAGGATCATGTAATTTGAAATACATAGGGGTCCTTGCAACAGGATACAATATCGTCGATGTTGAATATGCTAAATCACGAGGAATTACTGTAACAAATATTCCATCATATGGTACGGATGCTGTTGCTCAATATGCTATATCGCTGCTGTTAGAGGTAACAGGAAGAGTTGGTCACCATAATGATGCAGTTAAAGCAGGACGCTGGGCTTCTTCAGGAGAATGGTGTTTCTGGGATTATCCATTGATGGAATTGGCTGGGAAAACCATGGGAATAATAGGATTCGGACGTATAGGGCAGCGTACCGGTGAAATTGCAAAAGCTTTGGGGATGAAAATCGTATATAACGACAAAATAAGATCTGCGGAAAAAGAATCTGACGGGTATCGTTATATGCAATTAAATGATATGTTGCCTGTGTGTGATGTTATAGCGTTGCATTGTCCGCTTTTGCCTGATACCGAGAAGATCATCAATCGAACTACTTTGGAGAAGATGAAGAATGGAGTGATTATTATTAATAACAGCAGAGGACAATTGATAGATGAAGATGCTCTTGCAGAAGCTCTTTCTTCTGGTAAAGTAGGTGCTGCTGCTTTGGATGTCGTTGCGACTGAACCGATACAACCAGATAATCAGTTATTGAAATTTGACAATTGCCTTATAACTCCTCATATTTCCTGGGCTCCAAAGGAAAGCAGGGAGCGTCTTATGAAGACAGCGGTAGAAAACCTCAGAGCGTATATTGAAGGAGCTCCGACTAATGTTGTCAATTAGGTTCATGATTTATTATGGAGGATTGAAATGAAGATTGTGATTATGGAGGATCTTGGTATATCACCATGTGAACTCCGCGAGTTTGAGAAGCCTTTTATTGAGAATGGAGTTGAATTCGTTGAATATGAGAAAACTACTGATAAAAACAAGCTTATTGAGGAAGGTTCTGATGCTGATGTAATTATAATTGCCAATATGCCTATGCCGGATGACGTCATAAGAGGATGCAAGAAATTGAAATTCATAGACGTCGCATTTACAGGTGTAGATCATGTTGGTCTAACTGCTGCTGAAGAAAATGATGTAAAAGTAAGCAATGCATCTGGTTATTCAAATGAAGCAGTATCTGAATTGGTTATTGGAATGGCACTTTCTTTTGCGAGAAATATACATCAATTGGATAATCGGTGCCGTGAAGGTAAGGATAAATCCGGTTTATTGGGATGGGAAATAAAGGATAAGATAGTTGGTATTATAGGATTAGGGAGAATCGGGACACGAACAGCGGAGTTGTTTCATGCGCTTGGTGCTGATATTCTTGCTAATTCCAGAAGCTACCATAATAATGCCCCATCTTATATAAACCAAGTTGCACTTGATGAACTCTTAAGAAGATCTGATATTGTAATACTTCATTGCCCTCTCAATGATTCTACGAAAGGCCTTATGGATAAAGCGAATTTGGAAAAAATGAAGAAAACATCGCTTCTGATAAATGTCGCAAGAGGACCAGTCGTTGTTGAATCAGATTTAATAAATGCTTTGGAGAATGGAACTATAGCAGGGGCCTGTATTGATGTTTTTGATATAGAACCACCTTTAGGAATTGATTCACCAATACTAAAAGCTCCACATTGTATTTTAACTCCTCATGTTGCTTTTGCTACAAAGGAATCCATGTCTCTTAGGGCGAAGATTGTATTTGATAATCTTGCTGCATGGATGGATGGTCGACAGCAGAATATAATCCTTTAAGTCTTTTTGGATTTGAAGTAATCAATGCCATTTCTCTGCTAATTAATTGATTTGCATTAGCAGAGAATATGCAGGATATATCCTTAATTGGATTTTATTGCTTTCATCCTTAACCGTACATAGTCTAAATACCATTTTCCATTTTTGAACAGATTTTTTCTGAGAATGTCTGCAGCTTCAAGGATTATGGTATTCTCTTCTTCTTTGTCCCCGATTATGGAGAATGGTGTACGTATGAACATCCGTATCCAGTCTGCAAGGCCGTTATCTCCCTTCAGCTCTGTAGGGCGTTCAAACAAGACTGCATAGGTGACTTCCATTCCTGCAGCTTCCAGCATCGCAGAGTATTCGCCTATGCTGGGAAAGTAAAACGGCATTATGTATATGTATCCATGTCTTTCAAAGACATCGCTGAGAGCACTGTGGATGAGACTGTTGTTGCCATGTCCTCCCATTTCAAAGACAAGCTGTCCTCCTTCCTTAAGGGAACGTGAAATGCTTGAGAGCATTGTCTGCTGCTTGTCCTTGTCAATCCAGTGGAATACAGCATTCGAGAAAACTATATCGACAGGATTCCGAACGGAGAGAGATACTGCATCAGCTGCAATGAAGGAGATATCCGGATAGAGCTCTCTTGCAATGCGGAGCTGTTCTTCAGATGAATCGATTCCGGTAACCGAGAGACCCTTTTCCTTGAGTGCTTTCGTAAGAACTCCGTTGCCACAGCCAAGATCTATTGCAGTTGATTTGCCATTGAAATCAATGAGATCGATTACACCCTGTCCATACTGATGCACAAAAGAGAAATCCCTGTTATATTTATCCGCATTCCATTTGATGTTCATCTGATAAGTTCTTCCCTGATCTTTCAGATTGATCTCTTATTTGCCGAAGATGGATCAAGGGGCCTTCTGAGCCCCCTGATTGCTTACTTTCCGGCCAATGCCATCATCTTGTCTATTCTTCTCTGATGGCGTCCGCCTTCGAATGTGGCATCGATGAATGCATCAAGGATCTTCTCTGGATCCTCAGCATAGTCAACGCGTCCTCCGAAAGCTATGAACTGCGGATTGTTGTGCCGTCTTGTCATCTCTGCAGAATATGCTGTCTGCGGCAGTGCGCATCTGATACCGTCCATCTTATTCGCTGCTACAGATATTCCTATTCCTGTTCCACAGAGAAGAACACCGAAATCGTAACCACCCTTCCTGAATTCATTTACTGCTTCTTCTGCCTTGTCTGGATAATCAACGCTTTCTTCTTTATCCGTTCCGAGATATACAACCTCGATTCCTCTCCCTTCAAGGTGCTTCTTAAGCCTTGCTGCAAGCTCAACAGCACCATGATCATTTGCCATGACCGCTTTTGACATCTTCAAAACTCCTTTGACTCATTATATCATTTAAGGCATGGAAATCTACATTACAGGACACCGCAATCCCGATATGGATTCAGTATGCTCTGCCTGGGCATACTCCATTCTCAAGAACAAACTGGATGATGGAAACATCTATAAGCCTATAATGCTAGGGGCTGCAAACAGCAACACAAAGCAGTTCTTTGTTTCAAACTCGCTCGACCTGCCTGATTTCATGCATGATGCAAAGCCAAGGGTAGGGGAAGTCAAGAAATCTCCTACATATTCCATGACGTCATCCGACCCGATATATCTTCTGATGGATCTTTATTCCAGGATGCGTCCGACAGTCGTTCCTGTAATAGATAACGGTGAATACAGGTGCCTTCTCTCATCCGATGATATCAACAATTTCTTTCTCCGGGAGAGCAGGCATGGTGAGAGAATGAGCTATACGCTCTCCGAGGAGAATATAGGAAGGGTAATCAAGGGGACATTCCTTAAGCATGGAAGCGGAAAGGATGTGAAAGCTCCTTATATGGTCGGAGCGATGGAGTATGGCGTATTCCTTTCCCGGCTTGATAAGTGCCAGATAAAGCCAGTGCTCATCATAGGTGACAGGAGAAAGCATCTTGAGGCTGCTATATCACGGTCGCTTCCCGGTATTGTGCTTACGGGGATAGAGCGGCTGGATGAATTCGATTTCGATTTCTCTTCTTTCAGCGGGTTTGTGTATGTTTCTGCAATGGATACCGCTGAGACTCTGCGTCTGATGCGTCTTTCAACTCCGCTTTCCGATATCATGCAGAGTGAGGATGTGAAGCTTGATTCCGATATGCTGTTCGATGATGCGAAGAAGACACTGCAGGAGAGTGAGTACAGGGGATTGTCTGTATATACCGATGGAAAGTGGTCCGGTTTTGTCACCAGACGATGCTTCCTCGACAAGCCCCGGAAGAGATTCATACTTGTGGATCATAACGAGATAGAGCAGTCCGTTCCAGGCATTGAGGATGGGGAGATCGTAGAGATACTTGATCATCACAGGCTTGCGGCTCCGAGAATGAGAACGCCGATCTATATCTGCTCTGAGCCTCTTGGATCAACCTGCACTATAGTTTATGAGCAGTTCAGGAAGTGGGGTGTGGATCTCGATGCCATGACGGCAAAAGTCCTGCTTGCGGGTCTTGTATCAGATACTGTAATGCTTAAAAGCCCAACAACGACAGATTATGACAGGCATGTTGCGGAGAAGCTATCTGCGATTGCAGGTGTGGATATCGGCAGATTCTCAGAGGAGCTTTTCTCAAACGATATATCACTTGCGGAAAAGGATGCAGAGAGCATCATACGTTCCGATATGAAGACCTATAAGGAAGGAAAGACAAGCTTTGCAATCGGGCAGGTGGAGGTTACGAATATACAGGAGGCTGATGGGATAAAGGATAAGTATATTGAGGCCCTGGAAGCTGTCAGAGCGCGGGGCGGACTTGACTGGTGCATGCTTCTTATTACCGATGTCATCCGCGGATCCTCGGTTCTTCTTACTACTGATTATCCTCTTGTCCAGAAGCTTGCTTATGAAAAGATCTCAGATGGGATGCTAAGCCTTCCTGGAGTGCTTTCGCGCAAAAAGCAGCTTCTGCCTGAGATCCTCAGAGTCATATCCGGGGAGTGATCAGACTCCCTGGATTCTTATGATCGATGGTATCTGCCTGATTGCCTGAGTTGTCTTCTTCATTGCATCATCGCTGTCGGCACTTATCGTGAAGGTCCCGACGAGACCTTCCGGAGCAACATCGAGTGCGCCCTGGATCAGATGGCCACCATGCTTCCTTACAGCTTTATCAATCTCGCCGAAGAGCTCTGAATTGAACTTCGCTATTACTGAGAATCGCCTTACAAGCTCCTGATTATCCCATTCTACAGGCACTATGCGCTCATCTGCTTCACTCATATTCCTCAGGTTTGGACAATCAGCCCTATGAATGACATATCCTCTTCCTCTGGTGATGTATGCAACGATCTTGTCGCCATGGACAGGATTGCAGCATTTTGCAAAGTCGAAGAGTATATTGCTGTTATCGCCGATGACTACAGACCCTTTCCGGTCACTGGAGGTGAACTTCAGCCCCTGCATAAGAGGAATGATTGCCCTTGTGCTTTCCATCGGGGTCTGAGGTTTCTTCTTCTCTGGGGCTGTCTCCTGAGCTATCGGGATATTTGATGATGCATTCTTATTCAGCCATGCCCTTATCTTCTTCTTTGCGGATGTAGTCTGTGCATAGTCAAGCCACTGCTGGTTCGGATGGGCATTGGGACTTGTCATGATCTCTACGATCTGCGTATTTCCAAGGGGCTTGTTGAGAGGGATTATCGAACCATCTGCTCTTGCTCCCGAGCAGTGGTTTCCGATCTCCGTGTGGACTTTGTATGCAAAGTCGAGGGCAGTGGAACCTACAGGCAGTTCTATGACATGGCCCTGCGGGGTGAACACCACTATCGAATCCTTCAGAAGCTCATTCTTGATCTCATCCATGAAATCCTCTGATTCCT
The DNA here is from genome assembly GCA_944389015.1 of uncultured Spirochaetaceae bacterium. Lineage (GTDB taxonomy): Bacteria > Spirochaetota > Spirochaetia > Sphaerochaetales > Sphaerochaetaceae > Ornithospirochaeta. The sequence continues at coordinate 49,905 of CALXKS010000016.1, read as the reverse complement.
GGATTTCCTTTGACCATGATCTGATCTTCTTGATGATCTTCTGATAGTTTATTGAATCGACAGCTTTCCATGTTCCGGATTCCGAACCCGAGGCTGCTTTATATGCCCAGTGCGCTGCAACACCTTCCTCGGCAGTCTTATGCATCTCCTGAGTTCTGATCTGTATTTCAAGATGTCTGTTCTGAGGACCGAGGACAGTCGTGTGAAGGGACTGGTAGTTGTTCGCTTTCGGCATCGCAATATAGTCCTTGAAGCGGCCCTCGATAGGAATCCATGTCGAATGTATGATGCCAAGTATCGTGTAGCATTCAACTGTTGTCTGGCAGATTACCCTTATCCCGAGGATGTCGTAGATTTCATCGATCTCCTTCTTCCTCTTCTTTATCTTCTGGTATATTGAATAAGCATGCTTGACTCTGCCAGTGATCTCGATATCGGTTATCCCAGCCTTCCTGCAAGCTTCGGCAATTGCCCTCGATACCTGTTTGATATATGCGGTGTATTCGCTTTTCTTCTCAAGAAGATAGCTGTTGATATAATCATATGACTCCGGCTTCAGGGCCTTGAGGGACAGATCCTCCAGTTCGCTCTTTATCGTCTGCATACCCAGACTATCAGCAATCGGTGCGAAAATATCGAGGCAGTCCTGGGCAAAAGTCCTCCGCCTTTCGGGTGAGAGACCTGAGATGGTCCTCATGTTATGGAGTTTATCTGCCAGCTTTATGAGTATTACCCTGAGATCGCGGGACATCGCGAAGAACATCTTCTTTATCGTCTCCGCTTCCTGGATCGATTTCTCATCTGTTATCCGGGAGATCTTGGTGACAGCCTGTACCATCTCTCCGACTTCGCGGCCGAAGATCGTGGAGATCTCCTCTTCTGTCGTGTCCGTATCCTCGATAGTATCATGGAGAAGTCCGGCTGCGACCGTATCAGCATCCATTCCGATCTGCATGAGTATCTCTGCGACAGCAATAGGGTGGGTCAGGTATGGCTGATTCGTCTTCCTCCGCTGGTCTCCGTGCTTTCTTGCTGCAAAGACCGCTGCTGCGGAAATCTTTGCCTTGTCCTCCTCGGAGTACCTGATGATCTTCTTCACGAATTTGTCGACAAGTTCTTTATTTGGAATTTCTTCTGCCATAGACTACCCGTTCCTTGCCTGCAAGGTCCTTTCTCGATGTTATATCGGAAAAACCTGCTGTTTCGAGAAGTCTACCACATATCTCTATCTGCCGATAGTCGCACTCGAGCACAAGATAGCCACTGGGGGATAAATATTCCGGCGATCTTCTTATGATTTCCCTTATTATATCCAGTCCATCGTCCCCGCCACCGATGAATGCGCCGATGGGCTCTGCCTTTACATCTTTATCAGTCTCCTCATACCAGATATCTGTCAGATATGGAGGATTTGACGCGATTATATCAAAATGAGAGCCGGTCCAGGGATCAAAGAGATTGCCGATTCTCGCATCGGCTTCCATTCCTGTATTGATTCTGTAATTCTCTTTTGCAATGGCTATGGCGTTTTCTGAGATATCTGATAGCGCTACAGGATTGGAGAGCATATGGGCAATGGCTGTGCCGATTGCGCCGCTTCCTGTGCATAAATCAAGGATCCTTGGATCATTGAAGCCAGATGCGAGCTCAATTGCTGTATCAACAAGAGTTTCTGTATCGGGCCGTGGAATCAATACGGATTCAGATACTCTGAACGGCAGCCCATAGAACTCCTTCTCTCCCATTATGTAGGCCATAGGAGTCCCATTGAGCCTTCTTTCCATAAAGGCCAGGATTCTTGCTTCCGTATCTGCCGGGATCTCCATGCCGCCTTCGGTGATCTGATGAATATCATCAAGACCTGTCGCGAGACGGAGGATTATCCTTGTATCTGTGCTGTCAAGCTTTTCAAGGAGCATTCTCCTTGCTTCATCTATCCTCACGCTTCCTCAAGCGCCTTCTCGCCAGCAGCAAGCTTCAGGGCATCAATCACTTCGCCAAGCTCGCCTTCCATGATCAGATCAAGTTTGTAGAGAGTCAGGTTGATTCTGTGGTCGGTAAGTCTGTTCTGAGGGAAATTGTAGGTGCGGATACGCTCTGAGCGGTCTCCTGATCCTACCATGTTCTTCCTTGCATCGGCTCTTTCCTGCCTTTTCCTTGACTCCTCTGCCTCATAAAGCCTTGAACGGAGGACACGCATAGCCTTTGCCCTGTTCTTTATCTGTGATTTCTCATCCTGGCAGATTACCACTATGCCGGAAGGGATATGTGTGATTCTAACAGCGGAATCTGTTGTGTTGACGCACTGGCCGCCAGGGCCTCCTGCGCGCATGACATCGATCCTGAGATCTTCCTGCTTTATCTCGATATCGGTTTCCTCTGCTTCAGGAAGAACTGCGACAGTGACAGCCGATGTATGGATCCTTCCTCCAGATTCAGTCTCCGGAACTCTCTGGACCCTATGCACGCCAGACTCGAATCTCAGCGATCCATAGACATCCTTCCCTGATATAGATACAACAATCTCCTTATATCCTCCGATGCCTGTCTCATTGAGATTCATTATCTCCATTTTCCAATGCATCTTCTCTGCATAGCGTGTATACATACGGAAGATGTCAGCAGCAAAGAGAGCCGCTTCCTCCCCGCCGGTACCTGCACGGATCTCCATGATGATATTCTTCCCCTCAAGAGGATCTGGCGGTATGAGAAGCATTCTGCATTCCTTCTCAGCCTTCGCATGCCTTTCCTCGAGCTCTGCGATCTCTTCCTTTGCCATCTCCACCAGCTCAGGGTCTGATTCGCTCTTGATCATCTCCTTCGAGCCTTCAATCTCCTCCTCAAGCTTCAGGATCTCCTCCATCTTCTCAATTACAGGAGCAAGATGGGATCTTTCCTGCATGAGGGCTTTGTATTGCTTCATATCAGAGAGGACAGCATCGGTTGCAAGCTTTGCATCAAGCTCTTCCAGCTGCTTTTTATATTCAGGGAGTTTTTCTGTCATATGGGTAGTATATCAATACAGGGATATTCTTTCTATCGGGGGAGAATCCATGCTCAGAATGGGGCATGACATCGTATCCGGATGTCATGCAATCACTTCATCATAGAGCTGCTGCCCGTATTCCCTGAGCTTCATCAGGATTTCTTTCTCCTTGCCTGTTGTATCCAGTGACTGCAGAAGCTCATCGACTGTGCGCATGTAGTGCTCGTATGAGAGAGCTCCCTCTACAGGAGGGTTTATCAGTCTCAGGGCAGAGAAGTTCTTCCAGCTTGCCCTGTCCTTCTCTGACAGAGCCTCTGGCCAGTTCCTTGCCACCTGCCTCCATAAGAGCTTGTGGTATTTATCGTTGTCGAAGAGGTGCTCACCCTTACGGAGTCTGTCCTCAGGATTCATCGCCCTTATGCTCTCCATCACGCCTTTATCGTGATCGGAGGGGAAGCTCTGGTAGATGGTGAGGTCTGGATCCGTGTTCTGATCCAGTCTTTCCTCCTTCGCTCCGAGTATTGATTTCTTCGAAAGAGCAGGAGCAGCAATTGCCTTTGAGGCTTTTCTTCTTATCTCCTCCTTTGTGAACCCAAGGCGCTTCTCGCTCTCACTGTCGAGAACGCTCAGCGGTGCGACAAAGGGGCAGCGGTTTACCATCAGCCTTACGATACCTGTTTCCTGATAGCCTCCTTCTGCGCTTTCCGGAATCTCCCTTGTCAGATCGAAGCAGTACAGTGCCGATGACTTCTCCGCCTCATAGAAGAGAGGGAGGAGGGGGCGTGTATTGCCGCGCTCCGAGACGAACATAGGCTGGGTGTTCAGGAATGGCTGATGGGAGAGGACGTTGATCTCCTTTGTTATATCATTCTTAGTCCTGTGTCCGATTGCCCATGCGTAGAGATTGGGCTGCTTCTCCTTTATGAGCTTCGCAACTGCAATCGTTGCCCTGACATCTACAAGCGCATCATGAGCTCCTATCTGCTCGATTCCATTCTCTTCCGTGAGATCTGTAAGCTTGAATGACGGTGCACCTGTCTCCTCATTGAGCTTGGAGAAAACAAGGCCTTCAGGCCTGAGATCCCTTGTCGCCCTTACAAGATTTATTATGTCCCATCTTGAGCATCCATTCCTGTATTCTCTTTCATAGGGATCATAGAGATTCCTGTAGAGCGTATTGCGTATGACCTCGTCATCGAATCCGATTGAGTTGTAACCAGCTGCGATTGTTCCAGGCATCATGAATTCAGCCCGCAGCTTCTTTATGAATTCAGCTTCGCATATTCCCTTCTCATTCACTTCCTGCGGGGTTATGCCTGTTATAAGGCAGGATGATGGATTTGGAAGATAATCCGATGAAAGCTTTGCATAGAGCACAATCGGCTCACCGATAGGATTCAGATCCATATCGGTGCGGATAGCAGCGGCCTGTGCAATCCTGTCATAACGCGGATTCAGGCCGAATGTCTCAAGGTCATACCACAGAATCGTTCTCATCTCATCTCCGGTCAATGGCAGCAGTGATGTCCGTCTTCGTGGTGATGGCCGCAGCTCTCTCCATGCTCGTGATCATGATGGTGGCAGGTAGCATCCGGATCATAGCTGAGCGTGCCTGAAATGAATGCCTTTACAGCACTGTCCGCATCTCCCTCCGCTCCCGGATAGACTCTGATTCCCATGGCATCGAGGGCATTCCTTGCTCCCATGCCCATTCCTCCAGCAATCAGGGTATCAACGCCTCTCTCCTTGAGAAATGGGGCCAGAGCGCTATGTCCTCCTGTCTCAGCGGAAGATACCACTTCGCTTGATGTGATCTTCCCATCTTCAACTGTATAGAGCTTAAATGCTTCTGTCCTTCCGAAATGGCCGAAGATCGTGCCATCATCCTTATTGTATGTTACAGCGATAACCATATTCTGCTCTCCTATATTATGAATATAGCACCCAGCACTCGCAGGGAAAAGGTCTATGCTGTCTTTTGCCCATTGAGATATTGCCAAGGTGTTAACATCCATGCAATCTGGAGTTTACAGTAGTATTGGAGTATCAGAGAACATGCAGGATTCAAAGAAGGAAATAATATCATGGGCATTCTATGATTGGGCGAACAGCTCTTTCGCGACAACCGTTATGGCGGCATTCTTCCCCATATTCTTCTCACAGTACTGGTCGTATGGTGCTGCGAGTACGGCAAGCACATTCTATCTCGGGCTTGGAAATTCCCTTGCCTCGGTCATCCTTGCTGTGATAGCCCCGATAATCGGAGCAATTGCAGATAAGGGGAGCTATCGCAAGAAGCTTTTGATTCTCTTTGCGTTTCTGGGAGCTGCAATGACATTCTCTCTGGCATTTGTCCAGATGGGAATGTGGCCTGTAGCGATTCTCCTTTATATCCTTGCGAACATAGGATTCTCCGGATCGACTACACTCTATGATTCGCTTCTGCCATCGATAGCCTCAGAGAAGAAGATCGATGCTGTTTCCTCGCTCGGTTATGCGCTTGGGTATATCGGAGGAGGACTGTTATTCCTTGTAAATGTCATCATGTTCCTTTTCCCCGCTGCATTCGGGCTTGCCGATGGAGTTGCTGCTGTGAAGGCTTCATACATGATGGTCGGAATATGGTGGGTGGTCTTCACTATTCCCCTTGCAGTCTTTGTCAAAGAACCACAGGGGGAGAGCATAACGCTTGGACGCGCTATCAGGGAAGGCTTTTCAGATATAGCCAGCACTCTCTCCGCACTTGGTAGCCTTCGCAACACTGCAATGTTCCTTGTTGCTTACTGGTGCTACATAGATGGTGTGGACACCATCATCAGGATGGCAACTGATTATGGCACAGCGCTGGGCTTTTCCTCTTCCAGTCTCATCGTAGCTCTGCTTATAACGCAGTTCGTTGCATTTCCCTCTGCAATTGCATACGGGATGTTCGGAAAGAGGATAGGTGTAAAAAAGGCTCTGCTGACAGCAATCGGTGCATATATTGTCATTGCGATTCTCGGTTTCTTCATGACAAAGGAGATCCATTTCTATCTTCTGGCGGTATGCATAGGCCTTTTCCAGGGAGGAATACAGGCGCTATCAAGGTCGTATTTCTCACGCCTCATTCCTGAAGGCCATTCCTCTCAGTTCTATGGATTCTTCAACATGCTCGGCAAGTTCGCTGCGATCATCGGTCCTGTTCTTGTCGGCATTATGTCCGTGATAACAGGCGAGCAGAGATACGGGATACTTTCCCTTATAATCCTCTTCATCCTTGGTTTCGTGCTTCTCAGAAGGGTTGATGAGGAGAAGGCAAAGACAGAAGCGGCAGCTTTCATTGATCGGCAGCAAGGATGAAATACGAGAACCGACATGGGCTGAATTTCCTTGAATCAGGACCGCGGGGTTGCTAAAATCCTTAATATGCCAAGAAAGCTTGTTAAGGTACTATCATTTGCCATAGCTGCTTTATCGCTTTTCCCTCTCATCGGCGCTGATATCGCAGCAGAGGGCGCATATGCTGCAACTGCAGCAGCATTCGCTTCGTATTCGGCTCCTGAGCATCCAGCTCTCCAGGGAGTGGGCTATTCAGAAGGGATGGATATATTCCCTTCGATGATCTCCTTCTCACGTTCTGACATCTCCACTTATCCGATGTCTTTCCAGTTCTTCTCCTCTGGTTCAAGCGCAGAGGCTTTCTTCCGGCTTCTGATGCCCCAATACATCATGGAGCATCTCAGTTCTGTCTCCATAGGTCCAGGCGATCTCATTGTGGATGGTGTGGTCAGGTTCACATGGCTTTCAGAAGAGGGTCCGGAGCACTATGCATCGCTTTCCGATCTCAGCGGAGCTTCCGTTGCTGTCTCCATATCCCTTGTCGTGACAGGAAATCTTGCAGGTGATGGTGTGGTTCTTGAAGGTGATGTCATTCTCCTTGGTGGCAACGGACGTACTGTATCTGTTGCCCCTGGAAGTACTATAATGATCGATGGTGAAACAATCGGTGTGGATCCTACGGTATTCACAATAGCAGTTTTCGGAGGGGAGTATGGACAGATGCAGCGCGTTTCTTGAGCGTCATATGATCAATGCATCGGAAATCGATGATGATAAAGTACTGTCGTTTTTCATGAGCGAGATGGATAAGGGCCTGGAGGGCAGGGAGAGTTCCCTTCAGATGATACCCACATATATCGGCACCGATGCGGTAATCGAGGAAGGGAAGAGCGTCATAGTGCTTGATGCCGGCGGCACGAACTTCCGTACATGTCTTGTGACATTCCATAATGGCAAGCCTGAGATAACGGATTTCAGGAAGGTTCCGATGCCTGGTTCCGACAGGGAAGTATCCGCTGCTGAGTTCTTCTCAATCCTTGCAGATAATACAGAGCGCCTTATCGAGAAGAGTGACCGTATCGGATTCTGTTTCTCATATGCGGCTTCTATAACGGAGGACCATGATGGTATTCCTCTCATTTTCTCCAAAGAGATAAAGGCTCCGGAAGTCATTGGGAAGAGGCTGGGAAAGGAACTTCTTGCAGAGCTTGGAAGACGGGGCCATGATATTTCCGGGAAGAAAGTGTCTGTAGTCAATGATACAGTTGCTACTCTTCTTGCTGCTAAAGCCGCGTATCCGGATAATGCCTCTTCATATATCGGATTCATACTCGGGACAGGTACGAATACGGCCTATGCAGAGGAAAACGGGAATATATCGAAGATAGGAGGCAAAGGGGATGGCCGCCAGATTGTCAATGTTGAATCCGGCTGTCTCGCACTTTCGCTTGGGGACATAGACAGGGAGTTCATCGATTCGACAAAGGATCCCGGTTCATATTGGTTTGAGAAGATGATATCCGGGGCCTATCTCGGTCTTTTCTCGGCAAAGGTGATAGAGAAGGCAATAGAAGAGGGCGTGCTCTCAGATGCATTTGCTGATCGCTATCATTTGATTGATAAACTCAATACGACAAGGATGAGCCACTATCTTGAGATGTGCCACAACAATGAATATGACCTGGTGAAGTGTGTTGATGGGCTTGAGGAAGATGCCACAGCACTTTACAGGATCCTCAAGGCAATCATTGAGAGAGCCGGCAAGCTTACAGCTATAAATCTTGCAGCTGCAGTCATACGCTCTGGCGGGGGAAAGGAGCCAAGGTATCCTGCGGTCATCAATGCCGATGGCACGACATTCTACAAGACGGAGTTCCTCGAATTCTATACAAGGCTCTATCTTGATTCGATCCTTGAGAAGAAGCATGGACGCTACTTCAGCATTGTAAGCTGCGATTCCTCTCCAGTCCTCGGGGCTGCCATAGCAGGTCTTTCCGTCTGATGGCTGTTCTTGCTATACATGATCTTTCATGCTATTCAAAGTCCTCCCTTACAGTGGTCATTCCTGTAATGGAGGCTCTTGGGGTTGAGACGGCTGTTCTTCCTGTCTCCGTTCTCTCGACACAGACCGATGGTTTTGATGATGTTGCTGCTGTTGACAATACAGAAGGCATGGAGCGCATCCTTGCTGCCTTCAGCCATCTTGGTATTGCTTTCGATGGTGTCTATACAGGGTATCTTGGCGATAACCGCCGTGTTGATATCGCACTGAAAGCCATTGAGTCATCTGGTCATCCTGTGCTTGTCGATCCTGTAATGGGGGATGATGGCGAGCTATATCCTTCGCTTTCCGAGGATCTCCCCTCCCATATGCTCAGGCTTGTGAAAAAGGCAGATATAATAACTCCTAATCTTACCGAGGCAATGATGCTTACCGGTCTGGACGATGGAATAAGAAAGCTTGGACAGCGGGATATAAAGGACCTTATTGATGTCCTGCGTTCATTTGGCCCCAGACAGGGTGTCATAACATCTATCCCTCTTGTTGCGGGAGGTCTCGGGAATGCAGCCTGGGACGGGAATGAGATAAGACTCTTCAGCTATGATGATCTGGGCTCTTCATTCCCTGGCGCCGGAGATCTTTTCGCTTCGGTCCTCTATGCTCTGACAATCCGTGGGGATAGTTTCTTCGGTTCGGCTCTTCATGCTCAGGAGATTGCTTCATATGCTGTTCAGTCGAGTCTTAGGAATGGCCGTGAGAGGCGTCTTGGAATAGAGCTCTATCCCGCTCTCCGGGAGATTTCAAGGAGAATGCTTTGAAAATCCTGGTCGTTGTCTCCGATAGGGCTGAGCTTGCTGCATTCGATGACCGATTCATAAAGACTGTTTCGGGAATCGGCCCTGTGTTCGCTGCGGCAGCTGCGGCTGATTCAATCATCAGGTACAGGCCAGATGTCGTGGTATCTGCAGGAAGCGCAGGCAGTCTCGGGAAGCTTGATATAGGTGATTGTGTCTCTTTTGGCTCAGTTGTCTATGCCGATATCGATCTGAGTGCGTATCATCTCCGGGTAGGTACTTCCCTTACCCCTGACAGGAGGACATTCTCGTCAATCCGGATGGCCTCATCATCAGAGCATATTCTTGCGACGTCTGCAGCCTTCGCTTCCAGCAGGGAAAGATATTCATCCTTCAATGCCTCTGCCGCTGATATGGAAGCTTACGGTGTTGCTTACTCGGCTTATCTGGAATCGATTCCATGTCTTGCTGTGAAGGCTATTACGGATATCGTGGGGGAGAAGACCGATCTTGGCGATTACAGGAAGAGACTTAATGAGATCAGGGCAAAGCTGCCGGAGATGGTTCTGGAAGAGGTTGCGGCACTCTGATCCTCACTGAGTCGTGAACATTCTCCGCAGTCATATCATTCATGAACTCCCGTATCTTTCCTTCCTCCATCGCATAGGCTTCACGTGCGGCTTTCTGGAGCTGGCTGATCGATGGTTCTGCGGTTGCATCCAGCTTGATTCTCTCGGTAAGCACCGGAGCCCATATCCTTGTGTATTTCACACCGGGAATTGAAGGAAGCACTGTATCGGCTGTGTGGATCTCAGCATCATCGGAGATTCTTGTATACTCTTTTGCCCATGCCGCAATGCCTCCCTGCGGACCAGAAAGATCCGCCCTGTACTGCATCTTGCATGTCGAAAGGCTCAGTATCCTGAACTCATCCGCATCAGGATAGAGCTTACGGGCTTCGGCATAGCCGATAAGGGCTGGATTATTTGCGCCTAGCCCTCCATCTGCAAGCATATGCTCCGCTCCTGTATCATGCTCTGTGATATGCATAGGCGGAAAGTACATTGGAGCTGCGGTGGTAGCTCTCAGCGCTTCCTTCATCAGAAGACTATGGCTATCCCAGCTTCTGAGGACATATAGTCCTCCCTGATCTAGAGAGAAGCTGACAGCTGCTGTGGGAATGAATGTCTCTGAGAGCTTTCTGCTCCCGATCATCCGATCAAGAAAGCCCTCAATCGTTTCTGCATCATATTTATCCTGGAATATAGGATAGAGCAGGTTCTTTATTCCATTTCTCTGAGGGAAAATCTCATTTCTGTGGCTTATATACAGATCTTCCAGCGATGAGGGATCCGTACCTCGTTCAAGCAGGCCTTTATCTATGATGACTGTCTTCCTGAAAATCAGACCCTGCTTCTCTCTCTGTACAACCCGGAAAGGCTTTCCTTCCTCCCTTTTCAGGGCAGTGTCCTCAGGATCTGCGGTAAGAGCGAAAGCCAGCAGCGCTCCAGTGCTTGTCCCTATTGCCATGTCAAAGTACGAATAAAGTGGTCTGCTGTTTCCGCTTTCTTTGAGTATGCGGTCCATCGCCCCGAGAATGTATCCAGGAATTATACCCCTTATCCCTCCGCCGTCGATTGAGAGGATATAGCGTATCTCCTTTTTCTTCTCTTCTTTCCTGAATAATCCCATAACTTCAGGATAATCATTTCCAAGGGAAAGGGAAAAGGGTATATTCATCGTATTATGGATGAATACAGAGACTGCAGATTATGTCCGAATGACTGCCGCGTCGATAGAGGAATATCGAAGGGCATATGCCGTCAGGGCGATACTGTGAAGATAGCCTGGGCTGGCCTCCATAGGGGTGAAGAGCCCCCCGTATCGGGAGAGAAGGGGGCAGGGATGATCTTCTTCACAGGGTGTCCTCTGCATTGCCAGTTCTGTCAGAACCGGCAGATATCTGGGAGCGACGGGGAGAATTATGGTGTGGAAGCCACAGATGAAGAGCTTTCGGGGATAATGCTCTCCCTTGAGGACATAGGAGCACACACTCTGAATCTTGTAACGGGTACTCACTTCATTCCTTCGATAATAACTGCTCTCGGAATTGCAAGGGCAGAAGGTTTCTCTCTTCCTGTTGTCTGGAACAGCTCTGGGTATGAGAGCATCCATGGACTTGAATTGATAGATCCATATGTCGATCTGTACCTTCTGGACTGCAAGACTCTTTCCCCTTCAACGGCAAAGGCCTTCTGCCGTACTCCGCGCTATGCCGATGCGATAGTCCCTGTGATGGACTGGATAAAGAATCATCATCCATATACGGATATAGATAATCTCAGGGGAACACTGCTTCGCCATCTTGTATTCCCTGGTGAGCTTGACAGCACTTACGAGTTCCTCCGGGTCTTTGCAAAGGATTATAAGGACTCCTTCTTTTTATCGCTGATGACGCAATTCGTTCCACCGCTTGGAGATGTGGATTTCCCAAGACTGACTGAGGATGAATATGATAGCCTCGTTTACTTAATGGAGGATCTTGGAATAGATAACGGATTCATGCAGGATCAGAGTGATGATGACATATTATGGATACCTGACTTCAGAAAGGACGTTCCATTTCCTCAGCCATTTGCTGACCCTGACCCTGCATTCCTTTCAATCAAGCACCGATCGTAGTTCCCTCGAAAGGTTTTCCTTCAAGGATTGCGATTGTGTTCTCTATGCTGTGGCCTTCTGCGCAGATTACTTGTATCCCTGCCTCTTCAGCAAGCCTGGAAGCTATAGGGTCGAATGGTGTGTTCTTCCCTGGAACCCACTCATCTCCGACTATCTTCCTGAAATCCTTCCATGATATCGAATCGATCGGCTTTGCCTCCGGATTCTTCCTCGGATCATCTGTATAGACTTTCCTGATATTCGAAAGATTTATGACCCTATTGGCTCCGAAGCGCCTTGCAAGATATACAGCATCGGTATCTGTCGAGAATCCGGGCTTCCATCCTCCTGCAATGAGAACCCGCCCTGTGAACTGAAGATTTTCGTCTGTAGGATCTGTTACGATATCATCAGGTGCGAGGTCTGAGAATGCAGCTTTGACAAAGGTTGCATTGAGGTGCGTCGTACGTATTCCGATCCAGTCAAGGATATCAGGATCAGCATTGCCAAGGGCTTTCTTTGCCGCCTCCTGATACATCCTTGCGGTCGCACCGCCGCCGATTACGAAAATAAGCTTATCATCGCTATGGCGCGAAAGGTAATCAGCCATGCTGTTCCTGAAAAGAGAAAGGAAGTCCGGATCTGGTTTGTCCGGGACGATTATCGATCCACCTGCGGATATTACAGTGATTGCCATTGATTCCTCCGAAAATATTTTAGCACCTGATTGGCAGAAAAGCCTACCTAGCGCGTATAGATATAAAGGAGGATTCATATGAATCATTTGAACAGTGCCCTTCTGGAGGGCGTTATCGTAGCGGATCCCAAGCGTATCGATCTATGCGATGCTCCTGATGGATGCCGGCTTGTGAAGTTCGATATGGCTTCGGATCGTTATTACATGGACAGAAGCGGGAAAAAGGCTGTGGAGACCTTGTTCATCTCTGTCCAGTGCTGGGGGAATCTCGGAGACAGATGCATTGACCTGATGTCTAAGGGAATGACCGCAAGAATCGTAGGCAGGCTGCGGCTCTGCAAATGGCAATCAGCTGAGGGAGGCAACAGAAAGTCGATTGAGCTGGTTGCGGATCATGTGGAATTCCGCAGACCAAGAGCCAAGGGTCGCCCAGACCCTGCTATCGAGATTCTTGAAAGCAGCGAAGAGGAAAGGGAGAGACTAGGAGAACCTGAAGTCCTTTATACTTTCTGATCCAATGGCGGGGGGAATATCCCCCTGCCGATATAATGTGAGAATTTAAATAATAATCATAATAATATTCCAAATAAAGAATGATTATTCTTCATATGGTATAAATTCATTCGGAGCGCCAAATGTGGAGGCCCTTGCTGCTGTGATGAAGAAATCATCCGCAGCATTGCTGTCGATGCCTCCTGGATATCTTGCGATGACTCTGCTTGCTGTCACATCAACTGAGGATATTGGCTCGCTTGTCCATTCACCCTCCTGGATGAGCATGAATGCTGCATCCTCGGTTTTCGTATTCCCATATTCATTGCAGAGTTCCGATTCTCCTGTTGTATATATTATTCCATCGATTATTTCTCCCTCTGGATCGCTTAGCAGAACGATTGCACCATTTGTTCCTGATAGTGTTGTCTCGCTTTCCGCTGCGAAACTGTATACGAAGTACCCATCTTCCTCCTGTATCCCGCTTCCTTTGATATCAGTATCCCAATATATGAGGATGATGTCCCCGTTCCTGACTTCCAGATCCGGGAGAGAGAAGGAATGGCTGTAGTTCGACCTGTCTCCATCTTTGATGGTCATACCTGCGGTATTCCCATCTTCTGTGATCAGGATCTCGATTCTGTCCGGAGAGGCTGCTGTTCCCTTGATTGATATCTCATTTATCAGAGATCGTGGAATTTCATCATTCGGACCTGTTATGGGAAAAGATGAACGTGATGTGTTTCCTGCCAGATCCTCTGCAGTGATGGATAATACTGCGCTTTCGCCGCGCTCAAGAGGCGCAGGGAATCCTATCGTGAAGACCGACCCCTCTAAAAGGCTTCCGAATGTCCTGCCATTAAGTTCCATATCTATCAGAGCGACTTCCTCATCATATGCTATCCGGAATTTCTCTGAGGACAGGAGCTCATAGTCGATGACCTTCGGAGGTGTTCTGTCTTTTCCCTGGAAGGAATCATAGATCCTGCCTCCTCGGTCAGGACAAGAGGAGAGAAGAAGACTTGCAGCAAAAAATAGATATAAAGCTTTCATATAATATATACGCTCTGAATAGCCTTTTCTGACGACATTCTCGCTATATTCTGCTAATCTTCTTCCATGGCAAAACTCTGGCAGAAGAATTATACGCTTGACTCCATGATGGAGCATTTCACGGTTCGGAACGATTACGTATATGATGAGGAGCTGATTATATCCGATGCTCTGGGGTCTGTTGCGCAGGCAAAGGGCCTGAATAGGATAGGGATCATCACAGATGAGGAATGCAGGGATCTCATTTCAGTGCTGGATCGCATTGCATGTCTTCGGCAGGAGAATGCATTTCCGCTAACTGTTTCAGATGAGGACTGCCATACAGCAATCGAAGAATATCTGACAAAGGAGCTTGGGGAGGCCGGCAAGAAGATCCATACAGGAAGAAGCAGGAATGATCAGGTGCAGACAGCGCTGAGAATCTATATGAGAGAGGCTTCTCTCAAGCTCAGTTCCGCATCTCTTTCACTTGCTTCATCGCTTATTGCGCTTGCTGAAAAGAATGAGGATGTCCCGATGCCAGGGCGTACCCATATGCAGATAGCGATGCCATCTTCAGTTGCTCTCTGGGCTCTGTCATTTGCAGAAGAGCTTCTTGAAGAGACTGGAATGCTGCTTTCGCTTTATGCCGTTATTGATCAGTCTCCGCTGGGCTCTGCTGCCTCATATGGCGTCACGCTTCCTTTGGATAGGGAGTACACAGCTTCTCTCATGGGGTTCAGGAAGGTACAGAACAATGTGCTTTATGCCAATAACTCCAGAGGCAAGTTCGAGGCTTTCTTCCTGGATCATGCTGAGTATATCGCTCTTACGATTTCGAAGCTTGCCCAGGATCTGATGCTTTTCACTCTTCCCGAGTTCGGATATTTCTCACTGCCAAGAGAACTCTGTACCGGTTCCTCGATAATGCCGCAGAAGAAGAATCCTGACGGGCTTGAGCTTGCGCGTTCCCGTACTTCGCTCATAGGTTCATGCTCAATGAGGATCAAATCGATCATCAGAGCGCTTCCTTCAGGCTATAACAGGGATTTCCAGGATACTAAGGAACCTTTCATTGAAGGTTTCCGCACAGCGCTTGAGCTTGTCATGATCACTGATGAGATGATCCAGGGACTTGAGGTTCATCCTGATAATCTGATCAAAGCATGCACTCCGGAGCTCTATGCGACAGACAGGGTAATGGAGAAGGTTCTCTCAGGAGGCAATTTCCGTGATAGTTACAGGAATGTAGGACTGAATCTTGATAAGGTGCAGAGCGAGGATCCTGTCGAATCACTGAGGAAAAGGACATCTGCCGGAACTACAGGTAATCTTATGATCGATAAGGACAGGGAGTGGCTTGGCGAGCTCATGGAAAGAAGCAGCAGCGAAATGGAGCGTCTTTCAAAGATCTACTCCTCGCTTCTGCCTTCTGTCACAGAAGCTATCCTCTGATGTTCCAGCATCCTGCGCTTCGTTGCTATCGCTCCTGTATGGAGGATGAGGAAGAACAGGGCGAATGCAGGGAATATATCCATTGATAACCTTCTTCCTATCATTCCGAATACAGGAGGAATGAACATCGAGCCGACATAGGCTGATGCCATCTCAAGTCCCATTATCTCTGAGGATCTCTCAATCCCGAAGTACTCCGGTGTCTGATGGATCATCGCAGGGTATATCGGACCGAATCCGAATCCGAGAAGGAAAAGGGCGATTACGGATAATCTGGCAGGCATGAATGCTATAAGAAGTATGGCGATGAGTGATGCGGTTTCTCCGATCAGTAGCATCTTCCTGTCTCCGAGTCTGTCGCTGACAATCCCTGAGAACAGACGTCCTGCTGTCATTCCCCAGAACAATACTCCTGCGGAGATCGCAGCCAGGCTCTCGGAGAAGCCCCTTGTTTCTACCAGGAATGTCGCAGACCAGATCATCGCAGTATTTTCCATAGAGCAGTACCCGAAGAAGCCGATTATGGCAGGGATCACTGCTTTCCTGCAGAAGGAATTGTTTTCAGGCAGGGATGAGGATTGCTCTGCATTATCTGCTTTTCCTGCGATTTTCCATAGCGGGAGCGTTGCGAAAAGCATTATGCAGACGATGAGCTGCATTGTCCCTAGAACTCTGTATCCTTCATGCCAGCCATATCCTCGGGAGAGGAGGAATGAGAGAAGGAATGGGCCGATTGTCGTTCCCAGTCCCCAGAATGCATGCAGAAAGCTCATCGCCCTTGCCTTGAAATGAAGGGCAACGTAATTATTCAGACCCGCATCGACAGCTCCTGCTCCGAGCCCGAGGATGACTGCCAGTGCGATCATCATCCAGAAAGAACTGGAGAAGGAGAATCCAAGCAGGGCCAATGCTGTCAGCAGAACGGAAACAGCTGTGATTATCCCTGTAGGAATACGCCTCGATAACCTCGAGTAGAGTATTGAACTGACCACAGTCCCTCCGCAGACTGTCATGCTGATGAATCCCGCATATGAGACAGGGACTCCCAGATCGGAATACATCATCGGCCAAGCGGCGCCAAGCATCGAGTCAGGCAGACCCAATGAGATGAATGATATGTATATTACAGCTGCCAGAAGCAATGAGAACATGTGGCCATGATGCATGAAAAATACACAATTATCAACGAAGCCTGTGTTGGAAAGCTATGATATACTACCGGCGGAGGCTTATATGAAGAAGAAAATACTGGTTGTTATGCTTATGATAGCAGCCCTGAGTGGGATATCTGCCACTCCTTTGTTCCAGGTCGGCCCTCTTGTGGCATATAAGCATAGCGCTCTTGATCTGGCAGATGAGGATAAAGTGCTGAATATAAACAGCTATGGGTTTGGAGCCGATGCACGTGTGAATCTCTTTGACTGGGTTTCAATCGATGTTCCTGCGGTGTACTCGTATGGAGATGGGGTGCATACAATAGGAACATCTCCATCGCTTAACCTAAACATCCCGGCAGCAGGTTTCATCGATATAGCTCTTGGACTGGCCATGAACTTTGATTTCCAGTATGACCAGGGCTCAAAAGCCTGGTATATCAATGGAGAGGCTGTTGATAAGTTCAGCAATGCTTTCATGGGCGCAACGCTCGCATACAGGCTTGCTCTGACTCTCAACTTCGGATTCCTGAGCGTTGGTGCATCTGCATCTGTACCGATGGAAGGTAACTTCCAGAGCTTCAACGGCATGCCATCATGGGCTGATACGAGGGTTTCCGTAGCGCTTCTCTTCAATTTCCTTTGAGGTGAATCCAAGGAATCGGAGGACGTTGTCTCCTCCGATCCTCATTATCTCATCATCAGAGAACTGGGAGCGTTCGAATACCGACCAGTATTGCGTATAGGATTCGACCTTCAGGAGATTAACGGAGAAATCAGAGCCGAATAGTATGTGGTCAAGGAGCTTCTCCCTGCTATCAGCAGTCTCATTCCCAAGGAAATTCAGAAGCTCAGAATAGAATTCCTCCGAACAGCCGGAGAATGACATATCAGCATAGACATTCTCAAAGTCCTTCATCAGTCCGATAAGCGAGGTAAACCATGGACTGTCCGGCTGCTTTTTAAGCCTCATTGCCATGCTTGCGATATTATTCCGCTCCGTGAATGCGTATTGTTTGCCGAAATGGGCAAAATCTATGATCAGCGATGGGTAGTTCTCCAGCACCGTCCTCCATGAAGCCGGATCGGTGTTCTTCCAGGCTTCTTCTGCGGATACTCCCCTGAATCCCTGATCATCGCAGTGCGTGATGATAGGGACTCTGTGCTTTTCGCAGAAAGAGTATAGATACCTGTGCTTCTCAAGGGTTTCCCTGTCATCGGGCCAGGGCCTGAAGCCGAGAGGTGGATATATCTTCACACCATAGAAAGGTTTGATCGGTATTGCATGGTTCTTGTGTGGCCTGTGGGACGTATTGATGTATTTCTCAAGGAAATCCTCAAGAAAACGCATTGAGTGAAGTCTGGGATCGATGCCTGCAAAGGGATAGAACTCAAATAATCCATCGGGATTCTTCCTGTAATATGCATTCATTCCTTCTATAGTGTCATGTATATATGGTGTAATCTTGTCTTCTGCAGGGAATGAGTAGTAGAGCCTGTCAAGCTCCTTCTGGTCCTGCGAGAAATCCATCAGAAGAGGGATCATTATCATCTTATCGAATTCCATTCCTCTGATATGAAGCTTACCGTCATGTATATATGGCTCTATCGGAGCGTAGCTGTCTTTCTCTTTTGATGAGAAGGCTCCTCTGAGGTCATCTTCCATCATTGTGAATGTATCCCCGATCGGCCTGTCGAATGCCATAAGCGTGTTCGTGAGGGTGCGGAGGAAGGTATCTCCTCTCAGCATTTCCGCTGTGAGTATATAATCCTGAGTCATATTGGCCGAGATAAGCCTTCCAGCAGAGTCATATAAGGAACTGAAGAAAGATGCGAAATTGGGCTGTTCAAGCGTCATTACGTGGAAATGGCAATCGGAGAAGTACCTCATGCTGTGATTGTAGACCTCATGCTCTGTCCTGTGAAGTGCATTATGCTAGAATATCCATATGGGAAGCATAGCATTATCGCTTTTTATATCTCTGGCGATCATCCATCTTTATGCCAGATGGGCAGATAAGATCTCAGCCGCTGCTATTACAAAGCCTTTCCTCATGCCTTTGCTTTATTATGCAGTCCTTTCCCCGGTATTCTCCTCATCAATGATTCCCGTTGCAGCGGCTTGCATGTTCTATACCTTCGGTGATGTCTGCCTCATATTCAAGAAGCACAGGAGAATATTCCTTTCCGGGATTGTCTCGTTCATGCTAGGGCACATTTCCTATATTGCGTATTTTGCCGGATATTCATTCTCCTTGCCATTTTTTCTTGTATCGGCAGCGGTCTTCGCTGTTCCTTTTGGAATATATATCCGGAAGATCAGAAGAAGCGGAGCTGATGATTTCTGGGGGTATATTGCATACGGAGCGATGATTTATGTCTTCGGAATCGGGATAGGCGCCTCGTTCTCTCTCAAAGTCCCTGCTCCCTCGCTGCTTGCCATTGCAGGAGTAGTGCTTTTCGGATATTCGGACTCGAGAATCGCATATAACAGGGCTCACCATGCGGATACATCGGATTTTGAGATAATGTGGACATATATAGCGGCGAATATCGCACTGGTATCCGCCGCTGTGATGATATGATCAGATTCCCATCTTGGCTTTCATCTTCGACCATGAGTCCTTGAGTGTCACAGTACGATTGAAGACGAGATGCTCTGGGGAGCTGTCATGGCTGTCTGCCATATAGTATCCATTTCTTATGAACTGAAGATAATCGCCTGGCTTTGCGTTCTCTCCTTCCTTTTCGATGCGTGCATTCCTGATCACAACAAGAGATTCAGGATTGAGATCGTCAAGATAGTTTCCGGTCGCAGCGCCTGGATTCTCTGCCTTGAAGAGCTTGTCGTATTGACGAACTTCGCATCCGACAGACTCGGTTGCTGATACCCAGTGGCTTGTTCCCTTGACTTTCCTGCCATCAGCTGTTGTACCGCCCTTTGATTCAGGATCATATGTGCAATGCACTGCAGTGATGTTCCCATTCTCATCCTTGTCGACAGAGACAGCTGTGACATAGTATGCATGCTTCAGTCTTATCTCATTCCCCGGATAGAGCCTGTGATATCCTTTGACAGGAACTTCCATGAAGTCCTCACTTTCGATGTAGAGTTCCTTTGTGAATGCTACCTTATGAGTTCCTGCATTCTCATCCTCGGGATTGTTCTCCGCTTCGAAGTATTCGATCTGTCCCTCCGGGTAGTTGTCTATGATGATCTTCAGCGGGTCGAGCACAGCCATAAGCCTCCGGGCTCTCTTGTTGAGATCTTCCCTGACACAGAATTCCATAAGCGAGTAATCGACAACGGACTCGACCTTCGCGACTCCTACACGCTGTACGAAGTCCTTCATCGCTTCAGGAGAGTAGCCTCTTCTTCTTATTCCTGCGATTGTAGGCATTCTCGGGTCATCCCAGCCATCAACGAGATGATTGTTCACAAGATAAAGAAGCTTTCTCTTGCTCATGAGAAGATAGTTTATGTTCAGCCTTGCGAACTCATACTGATGCGGGGTGTGATCGATCCCGTCAATCGATGTGGCCCAGTCATATGCAGGCCGGTGGTCTTCGAACTCAAGGGTGCAGATGGAGTGGGTTATTCCCTCAATAGCATCTGAGATAGGGTGGGTGAAGTCATACATCGGATAGATGCACCACTTGTTTCCTGTTCGCGGATGCTCTGCATATTTGATTCTATAGAGCGCTGGATCACGGAGATTTATATTCGGGCTTGCCATATTGATCTTTGCCCTGAGCGTATACTTTCCTTCAGGGAACTCGCCGTTCTTCATCCTCATGAAAAGATCGAGATTCTCCTCTATGGATCTATCCCTGTCCGGAGAGTTCTTTCCCGGTTCGGTCAGTGTTCCCCTGTACTCCTTCATCTCCTCGGGAGAGAGGGAATCGACATATGCCTTGCCTTCCTTTATGAGATTGACTGCAATATCGAAAAGCTGATCGTAGTAATCCGATGCATAGTACTCATACTTGCCCCAGTCAAAGCCGAGCCAGTGGATATCGCTCTTTATTGAATCAATGTATTCCTGATCCTCTTTCTCTGGATTTGTATCATCAAGCCTGAGATGGCATCTGCCGCCGTATTTCTCAGCTATGCCGAAGTTGATGCATATCGATTTGATATGTCCGATGTGGAGGTAGCCATTGGGCTCTGGTGGAAAGCGCGTCACGACAGTGCTGTCTGGTACACGTCCTTCCCGGAGATCCTCCTCGACGATCTTCTCAATGAAATTGAGAGGCCTTTCTTCTTTGTTTTCCATAGTATTCCTCCGTCCCTTCCAAAGGGGATTTTAGATAGTAGCAACTATATCACCATGAATGATTCTAGAAAACCTCAATATAGACAGAACCAGGGCCTTCTGCAGCTATTCCGAATGATGCGGAGGAATAGAAGGCATCCTTTTCCAGCTCAAGTATTGTTTCATCCCCATTCTTGAATACAATCCTTTTCCCTTCCTTCTGCATGGTGATTCTGCTGCCAGTGCTGTGTGGGATATCAGCAGCAAGGCCCGCGAATGATATCCTTATCATGTCCTTCTTGAAAATAATGAAATCAGAAGGGGAGTGAAGAAGCATGAATACGCTCTCTGCGCTACCTTCCTTCATGAGTTCAATCGTTCCAGCTTCTCCGACAGTGAAGAATACGGAATTGCTTCCATCTGCCTCGAACTCATAGGAGTGCAGCGTAGTCCTCAGCTTTTCCGGCCGTCCTATCCATACCGCTTTTTTCGTATTCATGGATTCATTATAAGCAATCTGCTATGATTTCTCCATGCAGGCTGCAATCGGTGAGATATTCTCAGCATATATGAAAGCGGAAAATGGGCTGTATTCCCATTCATTCACAGGAACGGGCATGGATTTTCCCGGCTTTCTGCTCATTACAGCATTGTCAGATGATGCTGCAGGACAGGATATGAAGGAGGAACTGGAAGCAGAAGGGAGAAAGGTGGAGATGATGGAATCCACGCTTCATTCCGCCTTCCATATCGGAGAGGATGTCCTTCTGAAACTAAGCGCTCCAACGGGGATCAGGGCTGAGGACCTAATAGATGTTCTTTCCAGACATCCAGAGATAGATGGAGCGGTCCTCTCTGCATCCCTTCTGTCGGTCAATCCATCTGCCGATGCGATAGCTGATGCTGTCTCATTTGCTCCCCAGATAAGGAAGATAGCAGTATATACCGATCTTCCTGAGTATGGTGGTCCTATATATGACAGGGTCATTTCCATGCTAAAGGATGCAGGACGGCCCATGATTGTATCTGACAATAGGAATGAGATTCAGGAATTCCTGAAATAGTTTTTCATCACACCCTTGTTCAATGCTAAATCCCAAGCTTATGCAGAGCCTTGTCTATCCCGTCTTCGTTATTGGAAGCTGTTATCATATCCGCAGACTCCTTGGCATAGGGAGAGCCATTGGCCATGCATATGCCCATTCCCGCAGCGCGGAGCATCGGTGCGTCATTGTCCCAGTCCCCGAATGCAATCATCTGGCTGAGCGGTATCGACAGCAGTTCCGATACAGCTTCCAATGCACTGCCTTTATCTATGCCTGCCGGGATTATCTCGATATTGTTAGGAAAGGAGCTGAATACCTCCGCCTCTCCTTCAAGGAGATTGCCGAGCTCGGTCTTCAGCCTTGCTATCTTACTGTGGTCATTATCCTTCGCAAGGAGCTTGCATGGTGCGTCTCCTGCCACTTCACATACCTTTTTATGATCGGAGAGATCCATCTCGATTCCGTATTCCCCGAGTATGCGGTACTGCTCATTGACCCAGAAGCTGTCTGCCATGATTGCATAGCTGGATGGTGTGAATGCGATAATGGCCTCTGTCTTTCCCTTCAGGAAGCCAACTGCCTTCTCAAAGGCTTTCTTTGATATCCTTATATCCCTGATAAGCCTTCCTTTATGCTCAACAAGGGCACCATTGAACGCTATCTTCATCATCTTAAGCCCGGTCATGCTTTCGATCCTGTCCAATGATTTCATATATCGCCCGGAGCAAAGAGCTGTGATGATCCCTTTCTCTGTTGCCCTGGAAAGCGCTGAAATGGTATCTTTTCCGATTGTGAGGTCGTCATGAAGAAGCGTTCCGTCAATGTCAGTGAAAATGATGGAGTACATAATCCGATTCTACCAAAGCTGCGGTTAATCGTGAATATGCTTATCCTTCTCGTTTTCCTTGCATCATGCTCGGAGCGTTATGTCTCTGACTCGCGGATTGCTCTTGGAACCGTCGTATATGCCAGTATATGCGGGGATGAGGAGATCCTTGATGGAGCTTTTGACGTTATATACAGCGCTGACAGAGCCATATCGCGATTCACCGAGGGCTCTTGGGTATGGAAGATAAATGAGAATGCCGGCATCAAGCCTGTCAATGTTCCTGAAGATATATATGAATTGATAAAGCGTTCATTCACAATGGCTTATGATACAGATGGCGTCTTCAATCCCATGATAGGACCACTATCATCATTATGGGGACTTGGGACAGAGAATGCGAGGGTTCCTGAGCAGAGTGAGATAGACGCTGTCCTGCCTCTTCTTGATTTCCGGAAAGCCATCCTGGATGATGAGGAGAGGTCCGTGTTCCTTCCTGAGCGTGGTATGGCAATCGATCTTGGAGCAGTGGGAAAAGGATGGGCATCGGATCTTGTCCGGGATTATCTTGTCGATGAAGGTATAGAGAGCGCTCTTGTGAATCTTGGCGGGAATATCGTTGTGATAGGAAGCCATGATGGAAGGCCCTGGAAGATCGGCATCCAGCGGCCAGGAGCGGAAGCCGGGGCATATTTCATGCTTCTGGAAGCCGTTGATACGGCAATCGTGACAAGCGGGGGGTATCAGCGGTATATAGAGAAGGATGGGGTCATCTACCATCATATCCTCTCTTCCGCAACGGGATATCCTGCAGAGACAGATCTTGTCTCCGCGACGATAATCTCTCCTGACGGTACTCTGTGTGATATGCTCTCAACGGCGTTGTTCGCCATGGGAAGCTCTGCAGCCGGCAGAATCGCCGATGAGTATGGAGTCAGGGCAATAGCGCTTACTGATGAGTCAGCGGTTATCGATACGGATAGCGCGGAAGGCGAGATAGCAGTCATGGAGGAATGAATCGATAGGCTCGAAATCCGAACCATCGGAGTAGAATCCATTGATTACGAATCCTTTTGCCGTCAAACCGCCGATTATGCTCTCAAGAGTATGGGAGTACTCAATTGTATCGTTTCGTTTCAGTCTCTTCTTAAGCTCTTTCCTTGAAAGACTCACAGGATCGGCGAACGGGAGGGTATATTTGACCTTCATCTTTCCCTGTGCAAGCTTTTCATCATCGAACATGTATATTGCGGGGTTTGCGATACCGAATATGAAAGTCCCATTAGGCCTAAGTATCCTGTATACCTCGCCGAATACCTTGGATATGTCCTCGATGAAATTCATTGAGACCGGGGATATAACGGCATCAAAGGAGCTTTCCGGGAATGCCGAGAGATCGTTCATGTCCATGATATGTGTCTTCGCTTCAAGATTATAGCGCCGGAGCGCTTCGTTATCTCTTTCTATCATCACGCGGCTTATGTCTGCAGACTCTGTATCGCATCCGAAGGCTGCAAGGGTAGGGGTCTGCTGTCCTCCGCCCCCTCCAAGCGAAAGGACATGTTTCCCCTTATGTGGCAGAAGCCATGTCTCAGGTACAGCCTTATTCACTGTCACAGAGATTTCCGGATGGCCGTTCCTTGCCTTCCTGATCTGTTCTTCATCAACGATCCTTGCCCATCCGCTTCCGTGCTCTGCTTCCCAGTCCCATGCTTTGCTGTTGGCCTTTGTATACTTCATATCCATGATAATAGCACAGCAGGAGAACGCGATGTTTTCCGCTATTTTGTTTATTTGATAAATTTTTATTGACAAGGCCATCTCTCCGTGGTTTTATAGATATTAAGAAGGATGTGATAAACGTTTGCATATCAAAGAGTTATCTTCACCGGTATGCAAACGTTTGCCTATTCCGTGGAGGTCCTGATGTCCCGTTTCGTGACGCTGAAAGATGTAGCAGAGAAAGCCGGTACGACTATCGGTACTGTCAGCTATGTGCTCAATGACAGGAAGGGACGGTATATCAGCGATGAACTGAGGAAAAAGGTTCTCGAAGCGGCTTCTGAGCTGCATTACATAAAGTGCAATGGCGCATCATCGCTGAAAGGGATGGACAGAAAGCTTATCGGCATCCTTATTCCACAGTTTGAGAATCAGTTCTTTACAAGGATCTGTCTTGCCGCAGAGGATGTCTTTGTCAGATATGGCTACGATCTCATAATCTGCGACACATTCGATGATCCAGCAAGGGAGAAGGATATAATCCATCGTCTTCTTTCCCAGCGTGTCGATGGGATAATAATCACTCCGACGGTGAAGGGTGCGGAGAATACCAGGATAGTCCGTGATGTAGGCATCAATATGGTCGTCGTTGACAGGCCCCTTGAGGGAATGGAGGGATATCACTGGGTTACGACGGATAACTATGGCTGTGGATTCTCCGGCGGTGAGTACCTGCGGGAATGCGGTCATAGGAAGATCATATACATCGGATGGAAATCGGGGATCGCGGATCTCGATGCCAGGGAAACCGGCCTCAGGGCTGCCTCATCCCCTGATTCTGAGATCTATCCATATTACGCGGATTTCTCTCCCGAGGCAGGCTTCAGGATAACAGTGCAGGCTCTTGATGAGCATCCCGATGCTACCGCCGTCTTCTTCGGTTTCAATATACAGGCCAAGGGTGGCGTGAATGCGTTCAGGGAAAAAGGGCTGTCGATAGGGAAGGATATCTCCGTGATGCTCATCGGCTCTCCAGAGTGGGCCAATACCGGCAACAATGATTTTGCCCATCTGGACATGGAGGAGCTTGAGCTTGGCAGAAAAGCCGCAGCTCTTCTCCTTGAGCTCATAAGGAATGGCTCTCCGGAGCCTAACAGGGTAATCCAGGACTGCGTCCTCGTAGAAGGATCGTCAGTCAGGAAAATACAGAAGGAGGAAAGATGATGAAGAAAGCATTGTCAATTCTGCTTGTTCTCGCTCTTGTCACAACTGCGGTATTCGCCCAGGGACAGCAGGAGTACCCGAACAAGAACATCAACATGACTGTTCCGTATGGAGCAGGCGGTACAACCGACCTGACAGCAAGAGCTCTTGCCAACGCTATGGGCAAGGATCTTGGTGTTACGATCAATATCGTCAATACAGCTGGAGCTGGCGGTAGCGCTGGAACACTCAATGTCCAGAATGCAAAGGTCGATGGCTATTCGCTTCTTGCAAATGGTATGCTCTCATTTGTAACACTGCCAATCAACGGATATACCGATAAGACATTCCGCGACTGGGATGTATGGGTTGCAACATATGCACCGAATGTAGTCGTTGTTCCTAAGGACTCCCCGTATAACACAATCACCGATCTCATCGAGGCAATGAGAGCGAATCCCGGACAGATCACAGCTGGAACAGCTGGCATCGGATCCGGTGGCCATTTCGGAGCGGAGATCATAAAGAAGGCTGCAGGTGTGGATTACAAGCACATCACATACGCAGGTGGTGGGCCGGCTTTCACAGCAACTCTTTCCGGCGAAGTCGATTTCTGTCCGCAGCTTCTCGCTGAGTACAAAGATGCAATCATCTCCGGAGATGTGAAGGCGCTCTGCACACTGTCCGATGAGCCTATCACAATTGCTGAGGGAATCACGATTCCATCAATCAAGGAATTCTATCCTGAGGTTTCCGATCTTCTTCCGATGGGCGAGGTAACAGCTATCCTCATCCCGAAGGGGCTTGATGAAGCATCCCTCCAGAAGCTTGATCATGCGTTCGAGCTTGCCGTCCAGGATCAGGCATTCCTCGATTTCTGTGAATCCAGAAGCTTTGATGTGACACCTGTCGGCAGAGCTGACAGCCAGGCTTACCTTGAGGAATTCGCATCGAAGGCCTGCTACATTCTCTATGATGCAGGTGCAGCTCCTATCGATCCAGCAGAGTTCGGTATCGAGAGACTGTAGTCATGAATATGGAGTCCTCCTTCCGGGGGACTCCTGGATAAGGTTAGATATATGGAAAGCAAGACAAAAGAGATGGTATTCTCATTTGCGCTGATCATTGCAGGTATCTATGTCATGATAGAAGGCATCCGGATCTACCTCCGTGCAGCCAGCGCACCATATTTCATTACGGAATTCTCTGTTTCCCCTGGATTGATCCCGACAATCCTCGGTGCGGCATTGATCTTCTTCAGCATTCTCTTCCTGTTCACTACCCTGAAAAGGGAAGGGCATGGTAAGGCTGATGTTCTGAAGATGCAGTGGAGCGAGTTCGTATCATGGATCAAGGCGAATTCGAAGAACATGGACATCGCATTCACAATCGGTGCTGTGATCATCATGGGTATATATACCTATGTTCTTATGGAAATCCTGCCTTTCTGGGCAGCTTCGATAATCTTCCTTGCAGCTATATTCTGCTACCTGCGGTCTGGAAAGTGGTGGAAGAATCTCATAATCGCAGTTCTTGGCGTGGTTGCTATTGTCATTATCTTCCAGTACTGCTTCAACGCTGCATTGCCATGATAAGGAGGATGTCTGATGGCTTTTGAATATATAGGCACTGCCTTTATGACGGCACTTCAGCCGTTCAATCTGGTTGTAATGTTCCTGTCGACGCTTGTAGGTCTTGTGATGGGAGTCCTCCCCGGTCTTTCCGCAACAATGGCTATAGCGCTTCTGACAGGCCTCACATATAACTTCCCGACGCAGACTGCTATCCTTTCGCTTCTGTCGATCTATGTAGGGTCAATCTCAGGAGGCTGCCAGTCTGCAATTCTTCTGAACATCCCGGGAACCCCGGCATCTGCTGCAACCGCCCTTGATGGCCATCCGATGGCAATCCAGGGAAAGGGCGGACTTGCGATCTTCCTGGCAACAACATGCAGCTGCATAGGTACGCTGCTGAGCGTGGTATTCGTTCTTACCCTTACCCCGCTTCTCACATCACTCGCGCTTAAGTTCACAAGCTGGGAGTTCTTCCTCCTCTCGATATTCGGAATCCTTATCTGCGGTACGATTACAGCGCAGGCTGAACCTATCAAGGGGTGGATAAGCGGTATTCTCGGCCTTATAGTCGCAATGATAGGCCTCGATACCGTTGATACGATTCCACGTTTCAGCTATGGGAATGTGAATCTGATGTCAGGTATACAGCTTATCCCTGTCATGATCGGACTCTTCGGTTTCCCTGAGATCGTGAGGGTATTCAAGAGACAGCTTGATGAGGAGATCACAAGAGCTTCGAAATTCGAAGTGAAGAATGGCTTCAAGCTTATCGGAAAGTGGATCGGAACGGTTATCCGCGGCGCATGTATCGGTGTCGGTGTCGGTATCATCCCAGGAGTTGGTGAGGATACTGCAGGATGGCTCTCTTACTGGTCAACGAAGAGCCTCTCGCCGAATGAGGAGAAGGATCAGTTCGGAAAGGGAAATCCTCATGGAGTCATAGCTGTTGAGACTGCAAACAATGCATGTATCGGCGGAGCTATAATCCCTGTTCTCTCACTGGCTGTGCCAGGATCTGCCCCTGCTGCTGTTCTTCTTGCAGCATTCCTGATGCATGGCTATAGACCAGGTCCGCTTCTTATGACTGAGTCTCCGGAGTTCCTGTACAATGTCTGCATCTACCTTGCGCTTGCATCGTTTACGATGTGGGTCATAGCTCTCATACTCTCGAAGGCTACTGTCCGCATCCTCGGGGTGAATAAGAAGTACCTCATGCCGATTGTCTATGTGCTCTGCGTGATCGGTTCGTATCTTATCAATTACAACCTTTTCGATGTGAAGGTCATGTTCGTATTCGGACTGCTGGGAGTTGTACTGACTTCTCTTAAGTTCCCTGCAGCTCCGTTCCTTCTCGGTGTGATCCTCGGACCTATGCTTGATTCCAATCTCAGAAGAGCCCTGAAGCTCTCTGATGGATCATTCGTTCCGCTCTTTACACGTCCGATCTGCATATTCTTCCTTATCCTCATCATCTGCATGATCCTTGCGCAGCTTGGTGTGTTTAAGTTCTTAAAGGGGAAGAGAATTGCCGACTGATAAGATGGATGGAATGAACTATGCACCGGTATTCTCCGGAACCGCGGTGAAAGCTGTGGGGCCGGGGGAGTTCCGCTTTTCTGTGATCGGGCTTGATCATGGGCATATATTCGCCATGACCAATGGTCTGATCGAGGCTGGAGCTGAGCTCGTCGGTGTATATGATAGTGACAGTGAGAAGGCCGAGAGTTTCGAGAAGCGTTATCCGGGTGTGAGGATCATGGACAGGGAGGAGATTCTGTCCGATGATTCCATCCAGCTGATTGCCAGCGCGATCAGACCCGATAAGCGTGCTCCTCTTGGCATTGAGGCTATGGAGAGAGGAAAGCATTTCTTTGCTGATAAGCCAGGTATGCTTACGCTCGATGAGATCGGGAATGTACGGAAGACCTGTGAACGTACGGGTAAGAAGTATATGATCTATTTCGGAGAGCGTGTCCATGTCGAAGGGGCAGTATATGCCGAAAAGCTGATAAAGGAAGGACGGATAGGGGATGTCGTTGCCATAAACATCATGGCTCCGCACCGTCTCAATCCGTCGACACGCCCTGGCTGGTTCTTTGATCCTGAGAAGAATGGTGGTATCCTTGTCGATATCGGATCGCATCAGTTTGAGCAGATCCTGTCCTATACAGGCTCCAGGACAGCATCTGTGCGATACAGCGCCAAAGGGAATATAGCCGCGAAGAATCATCCGGGATTCCAGGATTTCGGAGAGGCAGTGATCGAGACTGAGAGTGGGGCTTCCTGCTTTGTCAGGGTGGACTGGTTCACTCCAGATGGTCTTGGGGCATGGGGCGATGGCCGGGTCTTCATCATCGGAACGAGGGGTACGATTGAGATAAGGAAGTACATCAATGTTGCTTCTGATAAACTTGGGGACCATGTCTTCATCGTCGATGGTACCGGTGAGTACCATGAGCAGGTTACCGGCAAGGTCGGCTTCCCGTTCTTCGGGGCATTCATCCTTGACTGCCTCAATGGTACGGACAATGCTATGGATGAGGATCATGTCCTTGAGAGCATGAGGCTTGCGATAGAAGCTGACAGCAAAGCAGAGTTATTAGGAGGAAGATAATGAAGCAGTATGGATTCGGGATTATAGGAACGGGGGGAATAGCGAAGACCCATGCAATGGCAATCGGGTCGCTTGATAATGCAAAGCTCATTGCCTGCTATGATCTCAATGGCTCACGCTCTGATGAGTTTGCCTCCATCCATGGTATCAGGAGCTATCATGATATCGAGGGCTTCCTGTCCGATCCTGATATTGATATCGTCACTATAACGACTCCCTCCGGAGCGCATCTTGAGCCTGCGCTTGCGGCCATCAGGGCAAAGAAGAAGGCTGTGATAATCGAGAAGCCTCTTGAGATCACCACCGAACGCTGCGACCAGCTGATAAAAGCCGCAGATGAGAACAGCGTGATGCTTTCATGCGTCTTCCAGTCCAGATTCCATGACGCTCCAAGGCTTGTCAGAAAGGCCATAGATGAGGGTCGATTCGGCAGGATTACTCTCATCGATGCCCAGATCAAATGGTTCCGTACACAGTCCTATTATGATGATATCAGCTGGCATGGGACATGGAAGATGGATGGAGGCGGTGCGCTTATGAACCAGGGGATCCATGCTATCGATCTTCTGAGGTGGTTCGGCGGCGATGTAGCTGATATCTCATCGCGCACAGCGACTCTTGCCCATGAGAGAATCGAAGTTGAGGATACAGCCGGTGCCGTGATCTCTTTCAAGAACGGAGCAATAGGGATAATCGAAGGATCCACAGCTGCATACCCCGGATTCCTGAAGCGTATAGAGATCTGTGGCAGTGAGGGGTCTGCGGTAATCGAAGAGGAAAGCCTGAAGTTCTGGCAGTTCAAGGATGAACGTCCAGAAGATGCTGAGATCAGGGCAAAATATGCGGATTTCACTTCCACCGGTGGTGGCGCAGGGGATCCGAAGGCAATCGGTTTCCATGGTCATGCCAGTGAATTCGCCGATATCATTGATGCGCTGAACACAGGAAGGGATCCTGCGATTACGGGCAGAGAGGCAAGAAAGGCTGTCGAGGTTATCGAGGCTGTATACAGAAGTGCCCGTGAAGGTAAGACTGTAAAGCTGTGAGATACGGATTCTGCACAGGCTTCGCGACAACACCGATCTTCACTTTTGATATCCCTCTTATCAAGGATGTCATCGCATCGGGTTATGACTACGCAGAGCTTCCGCTCATTGCGCTTGAGAGTGCTGAGGAGAGTGATATCATCTCGCTCTCCTCATGGTTCACCGCTCCTGTCATGTGCAATCTGTTTCCAGGAAGTCTTTCTCTCTATTCAGGCAGGAAGCCTATCATCGATTACCTTTCCCGTATGCTTCCACGGGCATCCCGCCTAGGAGTGAAGCATATAGTCTTCGGAAGCGGTAAAGCCAGGACATACCCTGGCAGTTTGTCATGTGAGGAAGCTTATGATATGCTTGTCGCTTTGATAAGGACTATCATTGCTCCAATGGCTGAGGACAATGGGATCACGATTCTTATTGAACCGCTGTCATCCGGGGAATGCAATATCATAAATACGGTGGAAGAGGGCAGCCGGCTTGTCACTGATGTATCCCACCCAGCATTCTCTCTGATGGCAGATCTTCTGCATATGCAGAACAACGGGGAGAACCCTGCAATCCTGGAAGAAGTCCTTCCTCTGATAAAGCATGTTCATATCGCGGAAAAAGACAGAGCCCTCCCTGCTGATGGTTTCTCTGACTATACAGCAAGCGGTCTCTCAATCCTTGAATCAATGGGATATGACGGCGATATATCCTATGAGACAGTTGATGGGGATAAACAGAAAGCCCTTGAGCTTATGAAATCGATTATATAATTGCTCTCATGTTGTCTTTTTTCTTCTCTGAGGATGCTTGAATTATTCTGTTTTTCTTTCTACTGCAGATTCTATATGGAGTATGATCAGAGATCTGCAGAGTTTATTGTTCATAACTTTTGACAAAATCATTTTATCGGATTTTATTGTTGACAAGCACATTTTCCGTGTTATCATCACTGTTGTAGACATGAAGTGTATACACTTTTTGAATACAAAATCTGTCTTCAAAATTGAAAAGGAGGAATGATTATCTGGAAAAGTCGTGATAGAATAGCATAACGATGCTGCTGGAAAGGAGATGGTATGGGTAAAGAACAGTCCGTTAATCTAGTGGAGACGGCATATAATCTGATTCTTGATCGCATTGTACGATTCAGTCTCTCTCCTGGAGCTACGGTCTCTGATTTTACCCTAAGCCGTGAAATAGGAATCAGCAGAACCCCGATACGTGAAGCTATCGCACGATTGTCAGAAGATGGGCTCATTGAGAAGAAAGGGCATAAATTCTGTGTTGCAGGCATAACAAAGGAAGATATGATCGATCTTTATGATGCGAGAGAGTCTGTTGAAATTGCTATGCTGATGCTTACGATGCAGAATGGCGTATCTGGAAAGGATATGGATTCACTGAGGGAGAGCAACTCCAAGCTTGATGAATGCATTGCGCAAGGTGATATTCTCAAAGCACTGGAATATGATACCGCAATACATTCATCTCTTGCGCTTCTTTCAGGAAACAGAAGGCTTATCCAGTTTTATGCAAAGCTAGAGAAACAGATGCGCAGAATCAATACGTTCTCCGTAGCACAGGAAGAGCAGAAGGCTTTCAATGAGCATGCTCTTATCCTTGATTCCATCGAGAAAGGTGACAGCAATACGGCAATTAAAGCGCTGAGAAGCAATATCGAGAACGCAAAAATGCAGAATATAGGTGTTCTTGAGAGAGCTATGAAAGAAGGATGGATCGGCATAGCCCGTTTTGTTTATAAGCCACCCCGCATCTGATATAAACGACCTTCCAGATGATCATTCCTCAATGGAATGAGGAATGAGAAGAGCATTGGTTGCAGGATCTGTTGTGCTGGATATCGTCCCTGTTTTCCCTTCTGGAATGCAGGTTTCATTGGGTGAAGGAAAGCAGATAGATCTTGATGGCATCAGATATTTTGCCGGAGGCTGTGTCGGCAATACAGGCATAGCAATGAGCAAGCTGGGCATTCCTGTCCGGCTGATTGGAAAAACAGGAAATGATGAAGCATCCGGGATAATACGTTCCATTCTGGAGGCATCGGGAGCGGAAGTCTCTCTTGCAGTCTGCGATCATGTTCCAACCACGACTTCGATTGTGATATCCCTGCCAGGCCATGATAGAAGCATCCTGCATCGCCGGGGAGCGGGGCAGACATTCTCCTCTTCGGATATCAGGGATTCTGATCTCAAGGATATTTCCCTTTTCCATTTTGGTTATCCTCCGACAATGAGACAGCTATGGTCCGATTCCGGGAAGGGGCTGACCGATATGCTTTCCCGCATAAAAGGGAAACACATAGCAACTTCTCTTGATATGTGCATGGCTTCAGGGCTTGGGTATTCATCAGAAGAATGCAAGATAGCGCTCTCCAATGCATTGCCGTACACGGATTTCATACTTCCAAGTATAGAGGAAACACTATTTATGCTGATGCCTCTGGAATACAGAAGACTGATTTCAGCTTCAGGCGAGAAGAATCCCATTGATAGCCTGGATATAGGTTTGCTCCCTGAAGTCGCGGACATGCTTATCGGAATGGGGGCTGGAGTTGTATGCCTGAAGATCGGGAAGAAAGGACTGTATCTGAGAACGGCAGGGAAGAAGAGGCTGATGAATATTGGAGGAGATATCTTCGATTCAGATGCAGTCGTGAAATGGAGCAACAGGGAACTGCTTATGCCTCCGTGCTTTGTTGACGATATAGTCTCAACGACTGGTGCAGGCGATACAGCCATTGCCGGTTTCCTTGCCGCTGTTATGAATGGTTTCGGGCCGGAGGAAGCACTGGAAGCTGCTTCTGTGACTGCTTCGATGTGCATCGGCTCAGACAGCAGAGCATTCGGGGTACCTGTATTCGATTCAGTGGTTGAAAGGATGCGGAAAGGATACAGGCAGGAAGCAATCGATGCAGATCTTTCTCATTGGAAATATGCAGGCAGGTATTTTATAGGCGCAGATGACAGAGGTATGTTCTCTGAGCCAGAGATAAATGAGAGGAGTGATTATGTATACAACTATAAGTAATATCCTTAAGGATGCGGTCAGGAGAAAATATGCGGTTGTTGCCTGCAGTGCAATCAACATGGAAATGGCCCGTGGCATTGTATCTGCAGCATCCAGGGCGAATGCTCCGATAATATTCCTGCTTGGGCAGAATATGATGCGTCAGCATGCGAAAGCAGAGCTTCTGATACCGATGATCCGCACTTTGGCGGAGTATGCTCCTGTTCCGATTGCAACCTGCCTTGATCATGGAAATGATCCGGAAAGGATACTGTATTCATTCAGGAATGGGTTTTCATCAATCATGTATGATGGCTCACTGCTTCCATTTGAGAAGAATATCGAGAATACAAAGAGGGTCGCAGAAGCTGTCCATTCGATGGGAATGGGGATCGAAGGAGAACTGGGGCATGTGGGCATCGCCGCTGCATGTGATGGCCGTGATAGCTCTCTGTATACCGATCCAGCAGATGCGGAGCGGTTTGCAATGGAGACCGGTGTCGATTGCCTTGCTGTAGCAGTTGGAACCGCCCATGGAGAATACCCAAAAGGGTATGTCCCTCATATATCCTTTGAACGCATCAGTGAAATACGCAGCAGGCTCCCGGAAATGCCTCTTGCGCTTCATGGAGGCTCTGGATCCGGGGAAGAGAACATAATCAAGGCAGTTGAGGCAGGGATAAACAAGGTAAATGTTGTTACCGATCTTTTCATTGCTGCCAGGAATTATTTACGTGACGAGACAGCGTCTCATCCCGATATCCCATATATCGAGCTGATGTCCGGGATGGAAAAGGCCGTTTCTCTTCTTGCCGGTAAATGGATTTCGATGACGGGAAGCGAAGGCAAAGCCGATGGTATAAGGCCTGTGAACAGGATAAGAACACTTGAGTCATTTGAAGTCGTAGGACTTTCAGAATAGAAAAAGGAGAATAATATGAAGATGAAGAGGATCTTATTAATTGCTCTGGCAGTTTTTATGTGTACATCATTGATTGCATCCGGCTCATCCGAATCCAAGGAGGAGAAGCCGACTGTAACTTACTGGTATTGGGAAGATATCCAGGGAAAGCATGTTGAGATGCTTGCAGACAGGTGGAAGGAATATACAGATGATATAGAGCTTATCCTTGAGCCGATTCCTGCGGGAAATTTCCATGACAGGCTCATTACAGCTGTAAGTTCTGGTACGGCCCCGGATGTATTTCAGATGTATACCGATTGGATTCCGGAGCTGGTCGGTCTTGGGGCACTTGAGGACCTTACCGGGAAGTTCGATGACTGGGAGTATATCGATGAAGTTCCTGATTATATGATTGACCTTGCCTATGCTGGCTATGACAGGATGTATACATTCCCACGCTCTGTGCTGACGATGTATCTGTATTGCCGTACAGACTATTTTGAGGAAATCGGGATGGATTATCCGAAGACAATGGATGAATTCTATGAAGCTGCAGAGAAGCTTACACGCGATCTTGACGGAGATGGTGTGATTGATACCTATGGATTCGGCATGCGCGGAGCTACGAATGGACATAGCATGTGGTCCTCTCTGGTTTTCAATGCAAAGCCTGGATTCGATTACTTCGATGAAGATGGCAATGCCCAGCTTATGGATCCTGCGATCATAGAAGCAAATCAGAAATACATCGACATGTATAAGAATGGCTGGGTTCCTCCTACAGCGCCGACTGATGGTTTCAATGAGATACTGCAGAATTTCCGTGCTGGCGTAACAGGAATGCTGTACCATCACGTGGGTTCATCAAAGACCGTCACTGAGTCATTGGGTGACAATGTGGTAGCTGTTCCGCTTCCAGCAGGTGAAGGTGGTGTCTTCGGCGTTCAGGAAGTCACAAATTTCGGAATTTATTCTGGATCCAAGAATAAGGAGGCTGCTCTTATCTTCCTTAAATGGATCAATTCTCCTGAGATCCAGTCTGTAATCTGCGAAGAGCTTCAGCAGGTGCCTTGGCTTGAGTCAGTCCAGAAGATGGATAAGTTCCAGGATAATGTATTCTTCAAGGCCTCAATAGAATCACTGCCGGATTCCCATCTTCTGCCGATTACAACAACGATGTCGCAGTTTACCAATATGGCCTGGCCGCAGAATTTCCAGAGAGCTCTTCTTGGGGAAATCACGGGAGAGGAAATGCTTCAGAATCTCAATGATGTTCTGAATGGAGTGTGATTCAGTATTATCAGCTGAATTGGTGCTGCCATGTTTTATCCATGGCAGCTATGTCTTGTGGATGTTTAAATCATTATGGCTAAAAAAAAGATAGATCTTACCCCTGCTATTCTCATTCTTCCAGCTTTCATCCTTGTGGTATGTGTGATCATCTATCCGATTATCAGCGCAGTAGTAACGAGTTTCAGATATTATCGTCTGACAGACATACTCAATACCAAGTTCATCGGTTTCGATAACTACATAAAGGTATGGAGCGATGATGCTTTTATCGCATCTCTTCCTAATACATTCAAATGGGTTGCAGCAACAGTTATCTCGCAGTTCATAATCGGATTGACGCTTGCTTTATTCCTCAATAGACCTTTCAAAGGCAGGGGAATCGTCAGGAGCCTTTCACTTGTTCCCTGGGTGACTCCCGGTGTTGTCATAGCGCTTATATGGACTTGGATATACAACGGTAATTTCGGTGTTCTCAATGATATTCTTATCAAGCTTGGCCTGATCAGCGCAAAGATCCCCTGGCTGAGCAATGCTGATACAGCCCTGAATTCGCAGATTGTCACGATGGTATGGCAGGGAATTCCTTTCTTCATGATTATGCTTCTCGCTTCTTTGCAGACAGTTCCTTCGGATTTGTATGAAGCGGCCGTAATAGATGGCACATCCGTTATCCAGAGATTCCGGTATATAACATGGCCTCATATCCTGCCTACGGTAATCTCAACATGCATGCTGCGTGTCATCTGGGTATTCAATAATGTTGAGGTTCTCTATCTGATGACGCAGGGCGGACCGGGATATAACTCCATGACCATTTCCCTCAATGCATATATTCAGGCTCAGAAATCACTTAATTTCGGATATGGATCGGCAATCGCCGTATATGGAACTCTTATGATGATTGCCTTCATGATTCTTTATCGTTCAATTACAAAGCGTTTCATTGAGGAGGAGTGATATGGTTGGAAGGAAAAGCATAGCAGAAAGACTGAGCTATATTCTATTGATCCTCATAGTTGCTTTTATTGTTATTCCATATATCTGGACTTTCATAACAAGCCTTAAGGATACGCACGAACTATATTCAACAACTGTTTCATATTTGCCTAAGGATCCTACGCTGGATAACTATATTGAACTATTCACGACTACGGATTTCTTCCCTGCAATGGGCCGGAGCCTCGTCATCGCATTCCTTACGGCATTCATAGCAGTCATCGTGTCTTCTTTGGCAGCCTATGGCTTTGCCAGGTATTCTTTCAGGGGCAGGCATGTGATATTGAATGGTATACTGCTTCTCTATATGTTCCCGACGGTTCTGTATCTTACTCCTCTTTTCCTTGTCTTCCGCCAGATCGGGATACTTGGAACATCATGGTGCCTTCTGATATCGAATTGCACATTTACGATACCTTTCAGCATCTCCCTGCTTACCACTTATATCCATGGGATACCAAAAGAATTGGAGGAAGCTGCTGAAATTGACGGAGCAGGGCTTCCTCAGCGGTTGGTAAGGATTGTATTTCCTTTATTGAAACCAGGGGTTGTGGCAACCGCAAGCTATGTATTCATCTCTGCATGGAATGAATACCTGTTTGCAGTCATGTTCACATCTTCTGCAACCAGGACGCTGACTGTATCCCTTGCATCTTTGGTAGGTCAATATGATATACGATGGGATATGATATCCGCGGGAGCCGTGACAGCAATTATCCCTGTCGTAATCATATTCCTTGTATTCCAGAGAAATCTTGTTGAGGGGATGACAGCGGGTGCTGTCAAAGGATGATATATGAACAAGAATGAAATACATGATTTATTTCCTTCGGGATGGCCTTTCAGGTTTGTCCCTTGCAGAGTATGGCGGACATACAAAGGCGGTGCCGAGATAGACAGATTCGAAGGATCTGATGATCCTTCTGATGGAAGCTTCCCAGAAGACTGGATAGGGTCCACGGTCAAAGCAAATAATCCCGGAAGAGAGAATATCATCGAAGGATATTCCGAAATCTGCTCTCCGGTTGATCCTGATGCAAAGCTTGGTTTTAAAGACTATCTCAGCATATCGGGCCGGGAGACGCTTGGTGAACAGCATTTCGCAATATATGGATCCAATCCAGGATTGCTTGTCAAGCTTCTTGATTCTGTCCTTCGCCTTCCGATACAGGCTCATCCTTCAAAGGAGACATCCAGGAAGGTCTTTGGATCAGACTTCGGCAAGACAGAATCATGGTATGTTCTGGGAACGCGGGAAATAGATGGCGAACGGCCATATGTTCTCCTGGGCTTCAAAGAGGGCATAACAAAGGAAATCTGGTCAGAATACTATAAGAACCAGGATGTTGAAGCGATGATAGCTTCTCTGAACAAGATCTATGTGAATACTGGTGATGTGCTTTTTGTAAATCATGGCGTTCCTCACGCAATCGGACCTGGCTGTTTTCTGGTTGAGGTTCAGGAGCCTTCGGATCTGGTATACAGAACAGAACTCATCAGTCCTACAGGTGCCCATCTGACTGAGGAGATTGTAACGATGGGCATTGGTTCATCAAGGATGATGGATGAGTTCGATTATGATGGAATGTCATTGGAGGACACTCTCCATCGTTACAGAATAGGAAAAAGGAGACTGTCTTATGGCAAAGGATGGTCTGTTGATAGTCTGCTTGGCAATAATGTGACCGATTGCTTCAGTATTGAAAGCCTTTCAATTGACTGCGGTGTTTCGGTGCCGTATTCTCCTGGATCATTTGCATATGCAATAGTTGAAGAAGGAAGCGGCAGCCTTGATTTCAATGGCGGCTCCGTAACTATTGAGAGGGGGCAGAACTGGTTTATCCCTGCTGACATAGGGGAACCTATCTGGTCATGTTGTCATCCAGAAGGATTGAAGGTTATACTCTGCAAAGCTCCGAGGTGCAGATAATGATAATACAAAGTGGAAAAGGACTTGCCGCTGAGATTGACCTTCTGGGGGCGCAGCTCGTCAGATTGTGGGATATTGAGACCGGAACGGAGTATCTTTGGACAGGGGATATCAGATATTGGGAAAGGCATGCACCGATTCTTTTCCCATTTGTGGGAAGACTGACAGAAGGTGTATACAGATATGGCAGTCAGACATATGAGATGCAGATCCATGGATTTCTGTCCCATTGCGAGTTTGAATGCAGTGCTATGGAAAGTGATTCTGCTGAATTTGTGTTTTCCTCCTGCGGCCGCCCTGACTGGCCTTTCAGCTTCAGATTCACAGCAGATTATCATCTGGAAGGAAGAAGCTTGGGATTCAATATGATTGTTGAGAATACAGGAGTGCATGATATGCCATATGGCATAGGGTGGCATCCAGGTTTTTCTGTTCCTATTGAGAAAGGGCTTTCATTTTCGGATTACAGTATTTCCTTTCCTGATTCTGAATCCATACGGCGAAGGGTTCTCTCCGCTGATTGCTATGATCTGGGTTATTCGGAAAGCTTTGATGAGTCAAGCCTTGAGACGTTGGAGCATTCCCTGTTCGATAATGATGCGATAATCCTTAAGAACACAGGAGGAAAGGCCATTCTTTCCTCTCCGAAGGGAAGGCATTCAATATGCATTGAATATCCTGATTTCAGATATTGCTCTCTATGGCATACGGTGGGAAAGGATGCTCCTTTTGTCTGCATTGAACCATGGGCATCTCTGCCTGCAATGAAGAATGAGATCATTGATATAAATGCAAAAGATGATTTCTCCGTATTGAGCCCAGGGAACAAGCATTCATATTCAATCAGAATATCCGTTTCCTGATCTATCATCACAGTCATTCTTGAATCAAAGTAGAAGACCGCCGCTTCTGCGACGGCCTCCGGTAGAAATAGCATTATCTATCAGCATCCTGATACAGAGCAGGATGACTTTCCTGGAGGAAGCGCTATGATCCTTTCAAGCTCAGGCTTCTTCTTGAGATTCTCCTTGAGGCCACGAGCTCTTGCCTTGTTGACATAGTCATGGCTCTCGAATGTGTAGTGGAAGTTTGTATGGACATCATATGTGCCATTCATCAGCGCATATGCATCTTCTGTGATCACAAGCTCCTCATCGGTTGGAATGACGAAGATCTTGACAGGGCTTTCATCCTTGGAGATGCAGGTCTCTGCATTGCGGCAGTGCGAGAGGTTGTTCTTCTCCTCATCAAGCATGATCCCGAGTCCTTCCAGTCCTTCACATGCGCCTCTTCTGATGTGCTCTCCCATCTCTCCGACGCCTGCTGTGAATACGATTGCATCGACACGGCCAAGAAGAGCTGCATATGCACCGATATACTTCTTGATCCTATGTGTCTCCATTGCAACGCCAAGAGCGGCCTTCTTATCTCCGCTGTCAGCTGCCTGATGGACATCGCGTCTGTCAGACATGCCACAGATACCCACGAGGCCTGACTTCTTGTTGAGATATGTATCCATATCCTTTGCAGTAAGTCCTGTATTGTTGCAGATATATGGGATGATTGCAGGGTCGATATCTCCTGATCTTGTGCCCATGACAAGGCCTTCAAGCGGTGTGAGTCCCATTGATGTCTCGATGCAGACACCGTTCTTCACAGCACAGGCTGATGCACCATTTCCGATATGGAGGACGATCACATTTGTATCCTTGCTTTCCTTCCCGAGAAGAAGAGCAGCCCTCTTTGAGCAGTACAGATGGCTTGTTCCATGGAATCCATAGCGGCGTACGTTGTATTTCTCATACCACTCATATGGGACAGCATACATGAAAGCTTCCTCAGGCATTGTCTGATGGAATGCTGTATCCATGACAATGGCATTGGGAACACCAGGCATAAGCTTTCTTGCAGCCTCTATTCCCATTATGTTGGCCGGCATATGAAGCGGACCGAGCGGGATAAGGGTCTTCAGCTGCTCTACAACCTCATCTGTTACAAGAGTCGACTTCTTGAAAAGCTCGCCACCATGGAGCACCCTGTGTC
This sequence comes from uncultured Spirochaetaceae bacterium, assembly GCA_944389015.1. GTDB lineage: Bacteria > Spirochaetota > Spirochaetia > Sphaerochaetales > Sphaerochaetaceae > Ornithospirochaeta. The sequence continues at coordinate 8,849 of CALXKS010000016.1, read as the reverse complement.
CTACAGCCCCGATCTCATCGAGTGACTTGATGCATCCATATTCCGGATCCACGAGCATTTTCAGGATAAGCTCTATGGCTTCTTTGTGAGTAGGGGATGTAAAGCGTGCCTCATATACGGGCTTACCCGCGGATTTCTGCTCAATTGTAGAGTAGTCAAGTCCGATGCGTTCCACTACACCAACAGATAGAACGTCCTTTTCTTCCCAGTCATAGACCTGGTATTTGGCAGACGAGCTGCCACAGTTCAGCGTTAGAATAACCATGCTGTTTCTCCTGTAACAGAAATTATGCAGGATTTAAGATTATCACTTAAATAATGAAAAGTACATATTCCTGCATTTAAACAATGTCAGAAAAGGCCTTTTGGCGCGTATATAATATATGCAGGTACTTCTGGCTATTCTTCTTTCTCTATTGCTGTCATCGGGCATCCCCGTGCTCTCTGCGGACTTATCGGTGGATTCCGGCCAGTTTGCCATGTCCGGTGGGGAATATTCGGTTTCTTTCAGCAATGGACGTGTATCGATTGATGGAAAGTACTTCAGTGCAGGCGATATAGGCCGTTTCGGGCTTCTGAGAACTGTTTCCGATCCTTATTTATCTGCCTTCAGCCTGCGTCCTGATGCTTCGATCCATCAGAATAATAGCAGGCAGAGCGGTATTATCGGAGGGGTAGATGCATTCAAAGCCGGCTTCTCGCTTGATGGACGGCCTCTGGCATTCGCGTATGCTGGGAACGAATATGCTGAAGGTGCTGTTGTCTTTGCATTCCCCGGTGATCATGTGGAAGAGAGCTATTTTATTCTAGAGACGCTGCCGGCCGATGCTTCCGTGCTGTATATGGCTGTCAGCGGAGGCTGGAAGTTCTTCCGTGCAGCAGGCATTGCATCCTTTTCCCCTGAAAAAGGCTTTGAGCTTTTCGGGGCGCTTGGCATGTACTGGGGCAGGTATTCGCTGTTTGTCCTTGGGGGAGATGCGATTCCGCTGTATGAAAGGAGCAGCATGCGCTCCTGGGGGCTGAGATTCTCAATAGGAGAGTCTGGATTCAGATCTGACTTTTCCCTCTTTTTCGGTACTGATCCTGTTTTCACTTCGTCCTTCCGCCCTGTCCGGGCATCAATCAGGTCAGAGCTGGAGCTTCATGGGCTCAGGGTGTATTCGTCAATGGAGTATTCATTCTCTCCCCGTGGCAGCGTCTATAAGCGCGATAGGATAGTCTTCCATTTCATGGGGTTCTCTGCTGGTTATGATACATCAGGAGGACCTGTTTTAGCATACAGCCATGATATCTTTGAGATCGGATACGAAGATGGTGCTGTTTATGCAGAGATCCGCCTGCTAATGAGCGGGCAGAGAGAAGCTGAACTCAGGCTTTCTTCTGATGGCTCTGTCGATATAGCTCTTTCCATTGCTCTTTGAAAGAACCAAGAAGCGTGATTGAGGGCTCCAGGAGAACGCCTGTTTCCTTATGGACTTTCTCCGCGGTTCTGAGAATCAGAGTGAAGATCTCATCGGAGGTGCATCCATCGTATGTGAATATGCAATTGCTCTGGTAATCGGAGAACTCGGCTCTGATATTCTTATCCCTGATGAATCCAGCCTGCCTGATAAGGTCCGCTGCTTTCCTGTCCGGAAGATCTCTGAAGACTTCGCCTGCACATCGTCTGCAGGGGGGAATGAACATCAGCTCAACGAATTTCTCCTTTCTCAGCCTAGCCTCTGCTGTGGCCTTCGAGTGCTTCAGCCGGAGAGCTACGTTCACAATGATCTCATCTGGGGAGAATGCGGAGTCCTGAAGGGAGAATGTGTCAGGATAGAATGTTCTTCTATGCATTCTGCCATCCGGAGTGACATAGTCCGCATAGAAGAATGCATCGGATATCGAGCGTCCATTGGCAGAAGCATTGATGGAAAGCGCACCTGCTATTGTCCCGGGGATTCCTCCAAGCTCCTCAAGTCCGATGAGCTTATGATCGATGGCTATGTTGATTATCCCATCGAGCATCTCCCCCGGCCCTGCTGTCAGAAGATCCCCTCGTATTGTTATTCCCTTCATGCTTCTTGTTGAGATCAGAAGCCCTGGGATCCCGCTCTCAGGCGCAAGGATATGCGATCCTGCTCCTATCACCTCGATATTAAGCCCTTTCTCCGAGGCCAGCTCCATTATAGACAGCAGCTCATCGGTAGTGCGTGGCTCTGCATAGAGCTCTGCGATTCCGCCAGCCCTGAAGAGGCTTATTTCCCTTATGCTGAAATTCTCTGCAAGGGCAATGCCCCCGCTTTTCCTGTTCTGCATGGAAAAATGATACACGAGAATCATCATATGCAACAGGGCTCTGGTCTTTGACTGCATCATTTGGCTATAATATCTTCATATAATATCCCAGCAGGAAGCGCTGTGCTTTTCCTGATAGGAGGGGTTTCATGAAGCTTTATAATACAATGTCCAGACGTATTGAGGAGTTCGTCCCGATAGTGCCAGGCAAGGTATCGATGTATTGCTGCGGTCCGACCGTATATAACTATGCGCATATCGGGAATCTCAGGACATATATATTCGAGGATCTTCTTCACCGTACCCTGATACGTGCAGGTTATGATCTCTGCCATGTTATGAACATAACCGATGTCGGCCATCTTACAGGTGATGGCGATGATGGTGAGGATAAGCTTGGAAAGAGATCGAGGGAGACAGGAAAGTCTGTATGGGAAATCGCGGATTTCTATACTAAAGCCTTTTTCGCAGATGAGAAGGACCTTGATATCATCCGCCCTGATATCATCTGCAAGGCTACCGATCACATCCAGGATATGATTGATCTGATCAAGAGGCTTGAGGACAGAGGCCATACATATACATCCGGCGGGAATGTCTATTTCTCAATCGATACGATTGATGATTATGGCAAGCTTGCACGGCTGAATCTCGATGATCTGAAGAGCGGTGCAAGGATTGAAGTCGACTCCAACAAGAGGAATCCGAAGGATTTCGTTCTCTGGTTCACCAATTCCAAGTTCAAGGATCAGGCGATGACATGGGACTCCCCATGGGGCAGAGGATATCCAGGATGGCATATTGAGTGCTCTGCAATGTCGATGAAGTATCTTGGTGAGCAGTTTGACATCCATTGCGGAGGAATTGATGCGATTCCTGTGCATCATACGAACGAGATCGCACAGTCTGAAGCTGCAACCGGGCATACATGGGTCAACTACTGGTGCCATGGGGAATTCCTGGTCAATGACAAAGGCAAGATGAGCAAGTCCACAGGGGAGTTCCTTACGCTCTCACTGCTGAAGGAGAAGGGCTATGATCCTCTTGATTACAGATATTTCTGCCTTTCAGGCCATTATAGAAGCCAGCTGATGTTCTCTTATGAGGCTCTTGATCATGCACGTGCTGCGAGAAAGGGTATTGTGCAGAAAGTCGCTGAGCTGAAAGCCGCTGCAGCGCCTGCTGCGGAGCCTTCGGAAGAGGCAAGGAAGTATATGGCGGATTTTGACAGCGCTATGGAGAACGATCTTTCAGCGCCTCAGGCACTGTCTGTTCTGCATCTGCTTCTCAAGTCCCCCATTTCCCCCTCTGATAAACTCGCTGCAATCTATCATATGGATGGAATCCTCGGCCTTGACCTTGAAAGCGTCGAGCCATATAAGGAGGAGAAGATCGGCGGTGATGAGGAATGGGCTCTTGTTGAGGAGCGTGCAAAGGCAAAGAAGGAAAGGAATTATCAGCGTGCTGATGAGATCAGGGCAGAGCTTCTGAAGCGTGGGTACATTGTGAAGGATACGCCCAGCGGCCCTGTTCTTGAGAAAAATGTGTAACCTTCAGAATGGGTGATGTGTTAAAGAGATGGAGATAAAGAGCACTGACCGTGATGATTTCAGGCGCGTGTATGATGCGGATTACCATCTGCTTGTACAGGTGATAATGCATATCGTATACAACCTTGAGATCGCGGAGGATCTTACTCAGGAGGCTTTTGAAAGGTTCTATGTCAAGAACATGACCTTTCCCTCCGAGGATGATGCCAGGTACTGGCTCATCAGGGTGGCGAAGAATCTTGCGCTCAACCATATAAGACGCAACAAGCGGGAGATAGAGATGGTTGAGAAGGTGAAGAGGATGCCTTCTGCTGCGGCCGATGAGCGGGATGGAGCGAGCGAGGCTATTGACCGGGAGAACCGTGAGGAGGTCAGAAGAGCTATCGACGCTCTTCCAGAGAATCTCCGGCTGGTGATACAGCTGAAGGAGTTCTCCGGACTTGATTACAAGTCCATCGCCAAAGTGCTTGGTATCTCGGAGACTAATGTGAAGGTGAGAGTATTCAGAGCAAGAAAGAAGCTTGAAGAGACTCTCAGAGGAGAAGACAGGGATGTGTATTGATGCCCAGATGCTCTCAGCTTATCTTGATAATGAGCTTGCAGAGCCATATAGAACGCAGGTAAAGGAGCATCTGGAGCACTGTCCAGCTTGCCGCCATCACCTTGAGGATATGAAGGATCTTGGAGAGAGAATCAGGAGCACTGAGTATCCGGAAGAAATGCTTGACAGGAACAAGGACAGGATCCTTTCGATGCTTGATGCGAAGTACTTCCAGAATGGCAGGAAGATCGGTTTCTTCCGCCGGCGTCTTGAAGTATCGCTTCCTTCTCTTGTCACAGCAGCAGCTGCTGTTGTGTTCATCTTCATCGGAAGCTTCATGTTCTTTGGAACATCAGATGAGCAGACCGGTGAGATCCTGCCTTCATTTGCAGTCCAGGCTGGAAGCGGCAGTGTGAGATATGTCTCTGATTCTGCTTCGCTTGATAATTTCACATTGGAGGAGATTCTCCACTATCTCGATAGCAAGGGATACAACGTGGATATATCTATAAAGGGTCTTCAGCCGCTTGAAACATCTATACCTGCCGAAAGCGGAAATGCTGAATGACGTACTACAGAGAATGAGGGATGAGAGGAAAAAGAGGCCGACCGGCCTCTTTTTCACTGTCTTGAGCTGATATCAATCAGTTCCCGAAAGCCTTCCTGAATAGCTCATCATCCTCAGGGAAGTGGGTGACGAAACCGATGGCGATTCTGTGTCCTGTCGCCTCGATTATGCGTCTGGCCCCTGCTTCCCCGAATGCGCCGCAGAGCTCGATGGCTTCATAGCCCTGCCTCTCAAGCATGGAGGCAATACGCTCTGCAGCAGCTATGTCCGGAACCCCGATCATTCTGGTGCACCCATCCTGGAAAAGCACGTCATCCTTTTCAGGATCATATGGACCCATCAGCATGAATGCGAACTTCATTGCTACATCCTTGAATAGAGATCCTTGTAGATCTCCATTGACTTCTTCCAGGACCAGTCTTCAGCCATTCCACGCTTCTGCATGTGCTTCCAGAGATCGCTCCTCTCATAGAATATCCACTCAGCATGTTTGATCCTGTCAATCAGATCCGATGAAGAGTAGTTATAGAAGGAGAACCCTGTTCCTTCATCCTCAAACTCATTGAATGGCTTGACGGTATCCTTCAGACCTCCGATCTCATGCACAATAGGTACCATTCCATAGCGCAGCGCTATAAGCTGCGTAAGCCCGCATGGCTCGAAGGCAGATGGAACGAGGATCGCATCGCACGATGAATAGATCTTGTGGGCGAGGTCATCCGAGTAGCAGATGCATGCTGCGACTTTATCGGGATATTTTCCCTGATAGTATCTGAACATATTCTCATAGTGCTCCGCGCCTGTTCCCAGAACGACCATGCTCGCATTCATGGAGCAGATTCTGTCCATGACCTGATCGACAAGATCAAGTCCTTTCTGATCGGTAAGACGTGAGACGATAGCTATCATGAACTTCTTGTCATCAGCAGGAAGCCCGAGCTCCTTCTGAAGCGCTACCTTGTTCTTCTTCCTCATCGATACGAAGTTGTTGATGCCGTAGTTGTTTGCGATCTTCTTATCTGTCTTTGGATCCCAGACCTTATAGTCGATTCCATTGATGATTCCCCATAATCTCTCATGTCTCCATTTGAGGATATCATCCAGGCCTTCGCCGAATGCCGGAGTCTGGATCTCCCATGCATAGCTATTGCTGACAGTCGTGATATAGTCTGAGTATACGAGGCCTCCACGCATCATCGTGCAGTTCCAGTCATTGCGGGGTATTGATCTATTCTGGTAGGGGCTGACCAGGAGGCCCGGCTCAAAGCACTCATCAGGAAGTCCTGATACCCATTTGATATGCCCTACATCCCATTCTCCCTTGAATCTTATGTTATGGATCGTGAATACGGTCCTTATGCCTCTGAAGAAGGGATCTCCCTGGAATACGGTATTCAGATACACAGGGATAAGCGAAGTCTGCCAGTCATGGCAGTGGATTATGTCAGGACGGAAGCCTATGAGCGGAAGCGCAGAAAGGACTGCTTTTGAGAAATAGGCGAATCTTTCAAGATCCTGGAACATATCATAGTAGGGGACGATCCCTGAGAAATACTGCTCATTGTCGATGAAGTAGTATGTGATGCCATCATGTACGAGTCTCTTTACTCCGACATATATTCTGTTATCCATCTGGAAGTAATAGATGGTTTCCATCTTATCCCTCCAGTCAGGACGGATCGCGTGATAGCAAGGAATGATGACACGGACATCGAATTCTTCTTTGCTGAAAGCCTGAGGAAGGCTTCCTACGACATCTGCCAGTCCTCCTGTCTTAACGAATGGCACGCACTCAGATGCCGCAAAAAGAACCTTTTTCATAATTATGTGACCCCTTCTCTCATTATGATTATGCTATAGATTATATTAGTGTTTTGGACGATGAGCATCCTTTTTTTCCTTTCCGGAGGGATAAAGATGCTATTTGACAATAAATGTAATGATGAGTATCATCTTGCAGTAAACGAAATCGAAATCTGGAGGATATAGATATGGCAGGCAATGTTTCAAAGAACGCTCATCGTGAGGGTGCAAAGGTTCTTACAAGCAGATGGGGCGGAGCTATCAAGATGAAGAGCGTCTTCGAGAATGGCAAGCTCAGACATATTGCATACTGTGAGAAGACAGGCAATACAGCAAGAAAGCCAAAGGATCTCATGTAATCTGATAGGAAAGAGAGCAAGCTCATGCGGCGGCATGGGCTTTTTTTATTTCCGTTTTGATTATTTCCCTATAGGAAAGCCTTTCTTTGTGTTATATTCAGGATATATCAGGAGGAACATCCCAGTGAAAGGTTATTCAAGAATTGTCATTATGCTCATTGTCGCTCTTGCTGTTCTTGCAGGTTGCCAGAGCAATGCTTCCGTCTCAAGCACGGAAATCATCGCTCCTGCTCCTGTCGCAGCAATTCCAGCAGCTCCGGTCCCTGCTCCAGCTCCTGCACCTGCAGAAGAGGCAGTCGCAGAAGAGCCAGCTGAAGCTGCCCCCGCAGAAGAGGTGTGCAATGTTGTTTCATCATATGAATATTCAGGATATTCAATGACTATTGAGGCATTTGACGGCTATGCTCTTATCTCAGTTCCGTCCATCGTGACAAAGGCTGACGTCGATGCTTTCATGGCCAACGAGGTCGCTGTTTATGGCAGCATGCTCGATGGAGTGACATATTCCTATGAGGATGGAACAATAAGAATCAATTATCCAGCAGGTGTCAGCGAAGCAGAGAGAAGATCGTATGCCAATATGTTCGCATGCGACGTGATTGCCATGGCTTCATCTGTATTCTCCATCCCTGAATCAATGCCTGTTGCAGTTACTCATTCTTATCAGGGATATGAGCTGACAGCGGAAATCAATGTCGGAAGCGCAGCTCTGTTCTTCCCTGATTTCATCACAAGCGCGGAGGCAGAGAGCTTCTTTGCTGTTGAGAATGCAGCCTATGGTGATGTACTTGGCTCTGTCCATTATACAATTCCTGCTGCAGGTAATGCGGTATTCACGTATCCTGAGTCTGTCAGCATCAGCGATGTGCTGACATATACCAGCCTTTTTGTGACAGATCTTATTGCATATATAGGTTAATAGCTTATTAAGAAAGGATTAACTTTGCATCGGCGGACTGGAAACGGTCCGCTTTTTTTTGCTTTCATTTAGTTCTCTTTTGTATCCTTCTGGAATATGGGGTGTTATCATTTTAAGAGATTGTTCTTAAAAACTCTCTTTTAGGAGGAAAACGTGAAACGCATAATCAGGATGCTTCCATCCGTTCTTTTAGTTCTCATCCTTTCGTTTGGAATCATCGGATGCCAGAGTTCTGCTCAGACCGTTCCGGAAACAGTCCCCCCTGCAGAGGAGCCTGTTAAGGAACAAGCTGGTATCTCCGAAGAAACTGTTGCAGAAAGCGGACCCGAGACAATTATCTATAAGCTTGCAGGCTATGAGCTGACATTCGTAGTTGCAGACGGCTATGTCGATCTTCTCTATCCTTCGATCGTAACGGACGGAGATGCAGCCGCATTCTTCGCCTATGAGACTGAGAAGTACGGATCCATGCTCGACGGCATCACATACAGCTTCATCGATGGTGGGGCGAGGATAAACCTCCCATCCTCTGTGGACAGAGAGACAGCAAGGTCGTATGTGCAGCCGATGTTCCAGGATATAACGGCATATGTGATGGCACTCTCAGCTCCTGAGAAGACAGAGCCCATAGCAGAACCCGAGCCTGTGATTGCAGAGCCAGAAGTAGAAGCTCCTGAAGTCATTGCTTATAAGCTTGCGGGCTACGAGCTGACATTCGTAGTTGCAGATGGCTATGTCGATCTTCTCTATCCTTCGATCGTAACAGACGGGGATGCTGCTGCATTCTTCGCCTATGAGACTGAGAAGTACGGATCCATGCTCGATGGCATCA
>CALXKS010000015.1 GCA_944389015.1 uncultured Spirochaetaceae bacterium | reverse complement strand
AGCCAGAAATGGACTCAGCCGATCAGGAACTGGGGGCTTGCCCTTAACCAGTTCTCCATTGTCTTTGGAGATAGGGTCAAGCTATGAATGAGAAATTCAATTACACAGAATTCTTGACAAGCCCGAGTATGCTGAATAATTGCATATTGGATACTGTTCAGAACGATTAAACTAGACTGTGTATGTCAAGTGATTGAGCAGGGGGCCTTCCCCTGCTCAAGTTTTGGATATCGATTTGCAAATTCATTATGCAAAAGGACAGTATTTCATCTTCTTGGATTTGGAATCATTCCTCTATAACTCTTAATCTCTTCCCTCCTCACTGATTATAGTAGTCTTCCTCCTCTTATGTTATAATTGCTTTCAAGGAGCTGAAATGTTAAACACTGAATATCTTGGTTTGAAGCTTAAATCTCCAGTTATTGTTTCATCAGGTCCACTTACACAGAATGCTGTATCTCTCAAGAAGTGCGAGGAAGCAGGCGCTGGAGCTGTTGTCCTCAAGTCCATATTCGAAGAGCAGATCGAGGCCGATGTCTCGGCAGAGTGGGAGAAGAACGAGGAGTTCCTCCAGGATTCATCAGCTGAGGGATTTTTCGAAGAGTCATCAAGAAATTACTATATCGATCGCTATATGAAGCTGCTCTCTGCAGCCAAGAAGGAGCTTTCCATTCCTGTGATTGCCTCCATCTCCGCAATGAGGATGGATAGCTGGATTGAGTATGCAAAGCGCTTTGAGGCATGCGGTGCGGATGCCATTGAGCTCAATTACTATCCTATAGCTTCCGATGCGTCAGTGCCAGGATCTGCCGTTGATGCGAAGGCTATTGAGTTTGCTGAGATCGCAAGGAAGAATATCTCGATTCCTCTTTCGATAAAGATCGGATACAAGTACTCTTCCCTTGCCTATATCATCAAATCCTTCGATAAAGCAGGAATCGATGGCGCAGTGCTGTTCAACAGGTTCTTCCGCCCTGATATCGATACAGAGACTCTTGAGTTCACAGCCTCTTCGCCTTCCTCTTCCCCGGATGAGTACGGTGAGGCACTGAGGTGGGTCGGTCTCATGAGCGGGGAGGTGAAGATGGATCTCTGCGGGAATACCGGAATACATGATGGCAACACCGCAGTCAAGATGATTCTCGCAGGCTCTCCTGCTGTTGAGATCTGCACAGCGATCGTTAAGAAAGGCTTCTCCGTTATCGGTGAGATGAATGATTTCATTGAAGACTGGATGAAGCGTCATAACTACTCATCGATCTCAGAGTTCAAGGGTATCCTTGCACAGGAGAGGACTGGTGAGGGGTATAAGTGGGAACGCACCCAGTTCCTTAAGACGATAAACTGATGGTGGATCTTTCAAAATACAGGGATATAGCTCCATACAGGGGCGAGGATTTCAATGCAGCGATCAAGAGGCTTCTCGATGGAGTGCAGTACCTCGGTGACTTCATATCGCTTCTTGTAGGTTCTGTCGATGAGCAGAAGACGCTTGAGTATACATCGCTTATCATGCAGAACATCTCAAAGGTCACTGACTATGACAGCTTCCTGAGGAATATAACGGCAGGGCTCTTCATTCCGACTGTGATCAACAGGACGATGACTGAGTTCACTGCATCGGGAGCTGAGAAGCTCGATAAGAGCAAGGGCTACCTCTTCGTATCCAATCACAGGGATATAATCCTTGATTGCGCCCTTCTCGATTATGCTCTTCTTCTTGCTGATAAGCAGCTCTGCGAGATGGCTTTCGGAGATAATCTCATCATCAATCAGTTCACAGAGGATCTCTTCCGCCTCAATGGCGGTGTGCTTATCCGCAGAGAGCTTCCCATGAGAGAGAAGTATCTGGAATCCATAAGGCTTTCCGAGTACTTCGTTGATGTTGTCTCAGAGCTGAACAAGCCTATCTGGGTTGCTCAGAAGTCGGGTCGTTCAAAGGACGGTATTGACGAGACCCAGCCTGCAATCATCAAGATGCTCTACCTTTCCAAGAAGGGGACGGGTGTAAGCTTCCAGGACCTTATAAAGTCGATGAACATCGTTCCTGTCGCAGTGAGCTACGAGTATGATCCCAATGATATAAACAAGGGCCGTGAGGAGATTCTCCGCAAGGCACATGATGGGGCATACGAGAAGAAGCGCTATGAGGATCTCATATCGATGGCCCGCGGCATGAAGTGCCAGAAGGGAAGGGTGCATATGTCGATAGGCACGCCTCTTTCAGGAGATTTCGCCGATGCCAATGAGGTAGCAAGGGAGATTGACCGCCAGATCCATCTCGGATACAGACTATGGGATACCAATCTCTTTGCTTACAGCTATCTTGAGAAGGATGGCAGGTTCTCATCAGAGCTCTCAGGCTTTGATGGTGATGCGTTCCTCGCACGGTTCAATCATCTTTCGCCTGATGTGCGTGAATTTGTTCTCAATAGCTATGCCAATCCTGTGAGGATGGCAATAAAAGAGGGCAGATGAGGAGAGCATTTCCAATCCTGCTTCTCGTCATGATGCTCCTTTTCTCATGCACGAAGGAGGAGTTCACTGTATCATCGCTCTCCCTTGGATCGGAGAGCACTGTGACAATCGAAGATGGGAATACGCATCGCTCTTCCCATCTTTATCTTTCAGCATCCTTGAGCGATGAGGAGGCCCAGTATACATTCCGCGCTGTCTCCCCAGATGGGGATCTTGTATGGGAGGGCCCGTTCGATGGAAGCGGTGTAAGGCGCATTGAGCTTGAGATCACTCCTGGGGCGCTGTGTCCTACAGGAACATACTCCATTGTGATCTACTCCGATAAGGGAACTGAGTACTCCGGCACGCTGGAGTACAGAAGGGAGGAGGGCTATCCATACTATGGACCAGAGGGCCTAACGATGGATGCCAAAACAGTTGAAAGCGATGTGAATGGGCTCGTCGTAGGCCGCGGTCTGAGAGCAAGGGGGCACAGGCCTTCTCCATATGCCGCAAGTGCCGAGATCAAACGGGAGGATCGCTATGGCAACAGTATTGAGGTCTTCGATGATCTCAGCTTGTCCGTCCCGCAAGCATCCTCAGATCCTTCTCCGACAGCTTTATGATGAATGTGCGCCCATGAGGGCATGCAGGCTCATCAAGCATGAGAGCTTTCTCTATAAGCGATTCAGCGCTCCATCTGTCTATGCTGTCCCCTGCCTTTATGGCCGCACGGCAGGCTATCACGGCAAACAGCTTTGATTCAAGCTCATTCTCATCGAGTCTTGACGACTGGATGAAATCCACGATCTCCGTCTCGATGGGACGGCAGGATGCAGGAAGGGCTGTGATCTCCCATTCGCCATCTTCACGCTTGGAGAGCATTATCCCGAGCTTCGTGTAGACATGGCTGTGCTCATCAAGGAATTCCGATGATATCCCATCCGTTTCGATATGTATCGGCACAAGGAGCTTCTGTATGCTCTTCTGCTTTATAAGCTCATCATAGAGGATTCTCTCATGCGCTGCATGCTGGTCGATGAAGAGAAGCTCACCATCCACCTCTGCTATCAGGAAGAGCGAGAAAGCCTGGCCTATGTATCTGAATGAGACCTTTCTTTCTTCATTATCAGAACATGTCTCTGCTGTCTTTCTCTCCTCTCTCCGCTGCGCCTCCCTTTCCTTAAGCGCCTTGGCCTTCTCAAGCCAGGCTCTGTCGCTCTCCTTGTATGCAGAGCCTATGCACTCAGAGAACGATAGGTCAGGGCTGCGATAAGATCCTGTGGAAGGGCTCCTGGAGTAGGTTGGAACGCTTTTGCCGGTCTCTGTCCGCTTTGCAGTATCGAGATAGAACTCAGGCTGCTTCGGAACAATCTCCGGAATCCTTCTCTTTATGCCGCCCTGTATAAGCGTTGTGATCGCATGGTGTATCTCTGCCTTGTTACGCAGCTTGACCTCGCGCTTTGTCGGATGGATATTGAAGTCTGCCAGTTCCGGGCTGTCATGTATGAATACAGCAGCAACTGGGAATGATCCTCCCGGAAGCAGCTCTCCATAGCCATATGTGACAGCCTGCTGCACAGGATAATCATCGACTGGACGGTTGTTCACATAGACCCTGATCTCCTTCCTGTCAGAGCGCTTCACAGCAGAGTTGCCTGCTATTATATCGACAGAGAAGCCTTCTCCATCGGCATGGAGAGCCTCCACATCGGCATCGGCAATTCCTTCGCTTCTGTAGAGCATCATGACCCTTTCCTTGAGGTTCTCTGCCTGTGGCCAGTCGAGCCTCAGGGCTCCATCGGAGACAAGAGAGAATCTGACAGAGGGGAATGCGAGCGCCTTTGAGATAAGAAGGGATCGTATCATCTGGGCTTCTGTCTGCGGCCTCTTCAGGAATGCACGGCGTGCTGGGATGTCAGAGAAGAGATTCTCCGCTGTCGCTATCGTTCCCCTGTCTGGTCCGGATGGTATTATCTCCATTCTTGTGCCATTGTCGATTACAAGAGTGGAAGCCTCCCCTGAGTCTGCAGAGCGTGTCTTTATAGTGAGTTTAGAGACAGCTCCGATGGAGTAGAGGGCCTCTCCACGGAAACCGAGGGTCGTTATGCTGTAGAGATCATCCTCATCATGGATCTTGCTTGTTGCATGCCTGTTGCCGAGGATCGAGAGATCCTCTCTTGTTATTCCTGATCCATTATCAATCACAGAGAGGCGGTCAATGCCGCCTCCCTCGATTTCAACTCTGATCTCCGACGCGCCCGCATCCAGTGAGTTATCCAGGAATTCCCTGAGGATCGACTGCGGACGCTCAATCACTTCCCCGGCTGCGATGCGGGATGCGAGCCGGGCATCGAGAAGTCTTATCATCAGAACACGAACCTCGCTTTGACACACAGCTCAAGTGCCGGGTTGTCGGTGATAGTCAGTACATTCATGTATGGCTGATCGCTTCCAGCCTGGAATGCGGTCCTGAGCTCAGCGCTGAATCCGACTATGCCGAATGTGAAGTCCGCACCGAGAGCGAAGATCGTGTCAGGTGAGAGCATGTAATCGGCGAAGCTTGCTCCGTTGAACGATGAAGAGAAGCCAGAGCGTGCGAATCTGCCATAGAGCCTTGCATTGTCGCTGACCATTCCTCCGAGTGAGAGCGAGAGTGTATCCGACCAGCGTCCACCGGTGCATGCAGCGATGACATTATCGATGGAGTAGGATGCACTGAAGTCCACGTAACCGAAGTCAAGACCATATGTAGCTTTTATGTACCAGCCTGGATCGGAGACGTCCGTCATGTCATTTATGATCCTTCCATTCCTTGCCACGAACTCGTTGAAGAGATCAGGGCCGAGCTTTCCGGATCTGTATCCAGACTCAACAGATGCTGTCATTCCCTTGCCAGTGTAGCTGAACTCTGCTCCGATGAGGTAATCATAGAATGTTCCGTTCTGGAAATCATATATGAGCTTCGTCTCCTCTGCTATTCCATTGCGGTACGACGTTCCCATCTCTCCCATGATGAATGCCGAGAGCTCGAATCCATAGAATGGGATGTCGATCCTGAACTCAGGGTACATGAGGAGGGTGTATGTCTCAGCTGAGGCAAAGAGCATCTCCATCGGTACATTTATGCTGAATGAGAGGGAGTCGAGATCAACAGGGTAGAATCCAATGCTGAACTCCGAGATATGAGGTGCTTCGAGGTTATCCGCATAGATGCTGAGCGCGAGATTCGGGAAGTTGAAGCCAAAGCGGAGCGAGAGCGCATCGTTCCATCCATAGGATGAGAAGAGCGTTCCATCCTTCCTGTAGCCGCGTTCTGCGAGGAGGTAGGCGATTGTGTCATGGTCATCTCCGAGTGTGATGTGATCGATGAGGGCGAATGCATCTGTGATTGCCCTGTATATCTTATCACTCTCGCTTCCAGTTCCGAAATCCCAGAGCTTCCTGCCATTCATTCCGGCAAGGTAGAGCTCTCCGCCTTCATTGAATGCCATCTTTATTGGTGCTCTGAATCCGGCTTCGGTCATTCCCGTTCCGACTGTGATCACAGGCATCACGAGGATCTCCGGAGTATATGCAGTGGAGAATGCATTCGTGAATCCGGTCTCGAGAGAGAATCTGACAGGAAGCGTGTTGCTGAATCTCTCTGTTCTGTCCTTATCACGCCCGAATGCTGAGACGCTGGCACCAGTTGTGAGAGACCAGGTCTGATCGCTGTATCCAGCCTGGATGTATGCAGATACAGGACCTGCATCCGATGCGATTCCTGCGAAGAATCCAGCGTTCTCGCTGTACTTGCTGAAGGAGAGGACATCACGGGCCCTGAATCCTCCATAGACCCTTACTCCGAAGAAGTCGAAGTATGCGGTGATATCAGCATAGCCGTTGCCATTGACGAATGCCACTGTGTCTGCGTTGATATCGAACCAGGTCCTGAAATCGATGCCGAACCACTTTCCATTGTAACCGGCCTTGCCGATGACCGTCACATACTCTCCGGCCGGTACGCTGTAGAAATCGCTTCCTGCTGTTCCATAGTGGACCTTGCCCTTTGAGTATGCCGCTCCGATCTCTGCTTCGAATCCACCGAAGCGGAGAGGAAGCGCTACGGAAACGAGGAAGCCGTTCTCTGTAAATGGATTGGCGGAATAATCACCTTCGAGCATGGTTGCGAATCCAGCCATCAGCCCGATATATGATGTGCCTCTGTATACGAATGGGATATCGATGGAGGCCTCAGGATAAAGCACAGATGCCGTTATATCCTCGTGGCTGATCTCTGCAAGTGCCTCGAACCTGAATGTGAGAGGGTAGGCCCTTGATACGGAGAATGCCAGCGAGAGTCCTGCTGCTGACCAGCCTTCCTCTCTGCCATCAACAGTATGCTTCCTTGTCATTGTCAGGTCATCGAACCACAGGCGGTGGCTGTAGTAGGAAGTCCTGTACTCATGGTTGAGGGAAAGCGCCTGATACTCACCGTCCCAGCCGTGATTGAGTCCGCTGTAGAGGCCAAGAGTATCGCCCTTGAGGGTGGTGTAGCGGTCTGCTGCAAGGAGCACGCTCTCATCAAGCGATCTGTACTTGATCTCGTTAATGAAATCCAGTGCGAATCCGATCCAGCCGAAGGTATCAAGCTCAGTGTTGTTCCATGCGCTCTGGAGATGTACCGGATCTATATTGAGCACAGCCCTGAATGGGCCATAGGAGAACACAGGCTGTATAGCGGCTCTTATCGCTGTATTCCCGTTATTATCCGTATAAGCCCTTCCGAGAAGACTGACATCGAATGTGAACTTATCGCGGACTTCCCCTGTGATCACAGGCGAATCACCGCCTGAGATGATAGCAGGTGCTTCCTCTTCGATAGCTGCAGCTGCTGGCTCCTCTCCCTCTGCCATTCCTGCAGCTGGAACACCGAAGGAATTGATGTATTCAACAATATCAGCAAAGAGGACAGGTGCATTTGCCTTTGCTGTCTCCCTGTCGACTGAGGAAGGAAGATCAAGGCGGGCGCCTACATCTGTGAAGCTATATGTAATGCCATCGACTGCCGATCCATACTTCTCTGTTTCATATGCAAAGAATCCCTCAGCATCGGCCTTTGTGACAATCGAAGGATAGATAAGCTCTGCATAACCATCACCGATCTCGATGATGAGATCATAGCCATTGTAATCGAAGAGATAGGAATCGATTAATACAGGCTCTGCTGCCGGCTCTGTCTTCTCAGGAACTGAGAGCGCCATCACATATGCTGTGATATCCTGGAACATCGGCTGCACATACGACCTTGCTGTCTCTCTGTCCACAGAGGATGGGAGGTTTATCCTTGTCCCACCATCTATGAAGCTGTATGTGATGCCATCGAGCATGGATCCATACTTCTCAGTCTCATAAGCAAAGAATGCGGCTGCATCTCCGTCTGTTACGATCGAAGGATAGAGAAGATCGACATAGCCATCTGCAACTACGAATGTCAGCTCATAGCCCGCAAGCTTATAAGTGATGACCTCTGGAGCTTCTACCTCCGGTTCTTCCACTGCAGATTCTGTCTCTGCCGGAGCATAAAGCAGTCCAACATACTCCTTTATGTCTTCAAAGAGGTATGGGATATTTGCTTTTGCCGTTGCTCTGTCTATCGAGGAAGGAAGGCTGAGCCTTGCACCGCCATCGATGAATGTGTATGTGATACCATCGACTGCTGATCCATACTTCTCTGTTTCATATGCGAAGAATCCCTCAGCATCGGCCTTTGTGACAATCGAAGGGTAATAGAGATCGGCATATCCATCAGCAACAGCAGCTGTAAGAGCATAGCCGTTATAGATCATCGTGAAAGTCTCTGCAGGAGCTTCCTTGACGACCTCTGTCTCCGGTTCTGTGACTACAGGAGCTGAAGGCACTTCTGTCTTCTCAGGAGCTGAGAGCGCCATCACATATGCAGTGATATCCTGGAACATCGGCTGTACATATGACCTTGCTGTCTCTCTGTCCACAGAGGATGGGAGGTTTATCCTCGCCCCACCATCTATGAAGCTGTATGTGATGCCATCGAGCATGGATCCGTACTTCTCAGTCTCATAAGCAAAGAATGCGGCTGCATCTCCGTCTGTTACGATCGAAGGATAGAGAAGATAGATCTGAACAGCGTCGAGTAGGAAAAGAGGGTAGATGTCGGCGAGCGCAGAATCAATAAAAAAAAAAGCAACTACTTCTAGCTCTGCAATCACAGGCTCGGGTTCTGCTATGGGCTCTGTCTTCTCAGGAGCTGAGAGTGCCATCACATATGCCGT
>CALXKS010000014.1 GCA_944389015.1 uncultured Spirochaetaceae bacterium | reverse complement strand
AGGGCATTGCCAATAATGGCTCTGTCCGATAAATTCATCAGATAGAGGATATTCAATGCAGATAGAAGATAACAGCACAAATGAGATGGAGAAGCTGCCGGTCAGGGCAATAGTGCTGCCCCTGCTTGAAAGGCCGCTCTTTCCTGAGACATTCACTACGCTGATGATAGGCCGTCCTGCTGACGTTACCGCCATAACGCGGGTAATCGACGGCGATGGCTTTTTCGTTGCGGTGATGCAGGAGGAGAATGGAAGCTTCAGGAAAGTAGGAACGCTTTCAAGGGTGACAAGATACATCAGGCTTCCGAACAACTGCTATCATCTCTTTGTATCGACAATAGAAAGGGTGAGGATCACAGGATTCACACAGGATGGACAGTTCACATATGCGGACTTCGAGGCATACCCGGATGTCCCAGTGAAGGAGAAAGCGATCCAGTCATACGTAAGGATCCTCCGCGATACGATCATGGGGCTCAGCCAGACAACGAACCTCTTCTCCTTCGCCTCCGATGTGAATGTCTCAAATATCGATGATGCCTCAATGCTCTCATTCTATGCATCCTCCGCGATCAATGCGCCGGGGCCATTGCTTGAGGAGCTTCTCGAGACCCCGAATCCAAAGGACAGGATTGAGAAGCTGCTCTCGTACATTGCCGCGGAAAAGGAGATTCTGGACAAGGAGAATGCCGTAAAGCAGGAGATCTATGACAGGATCAAGAACAGGAACAAAGAGCAGATACTGAGAGAGCAGATCAAAGCCCTGAAGGATGAGCTCGGGCAGATATCAGGCAGAGGAAAAGGCGGAGATCTCTCTGACGATCTATATCAGAGGGCCGAGGACACGAAGCTGCCTGAGGTCTTCAGGAAGCAGGTGGACAAGGAGCTGGACAAGCTATCAGGGCTTGAGCCGATGAATCCCGAGTACACCATGACAAAGCAGTACATCGAGACCATACTCGCACTCCCCTTCTCCTTCGAGGACAAGGCTCCTGATTACAGCATATCGAAGGTAAAACACATCCTTGAGCGCGATCACTATGGCATGAAGGATGTGAAGGAAAGGATCCTTGAGTTCCTTGCCTCACGCCTTAAGGCAAAGAACGGCAAAGGTGCGATAATCTGCCTTGCTGGTCCTCCGGGAGTGGGAAAGACATCGGTAGGATACTCAATCGCCCGCGCTCTCGGGAAGAAGTTCTACCGCTTCTCCGTTGGAGGAATGAGGGATGAGGCAGAGATAAAAGGACACAGAAGGACATATGTAGGAGCGATGCCAGGGAAGATCATCCAGGCGATGAAGACCACTGGAGTCCCGGATCCCGTGATCCTTATCGATGAGATCGACAAAATGGGAGAATCATTCCACGGGGACCCGGCGTCAGCACTCCTCGAGGTCCTTGATCCTGAGCAGAACACAAGCTTCCAGGATTTCTATGTCGACCTGCCCTACGATCTCTCGCATGTGCTCTTCATCGTCACGGCAAATGACCCATCGCGCATCCCGGAACCGCTTCTGGACAGGATGGAAGTCATTGAGCTCTCTGGATATACACCGGAGGAGAAGCTCCATATCGGGCACGACTATCTTGTGCCTAAGCTTCTGAAGAAGAATGGACTCACATCAAAGGAGATCAGGTTCGACAGCAAGGCTCTGGGGCTCATTGCTGAGGAGTATGCCCGCGAAGCCGGTGTGAGAAGCTACGAGAAGCAGATTGACAAGATCATGCGGAAGGTAGCGCTGAAGATCCTCGAGGAGAAGGATCTCAAGCTTCCGGTATCCATCAGGGGAACGGGCGTCGAGAACTATCTCGGCAAGCCGGTATTCCCATCTGATGACATCATCAAGGCAGATAAGCCGGGAACGGCCATAGGGCTTGCGTGGACAAGCATGGGCGGCGATGTCCTTCTGATAGAAGCGGAGTCGATCCCTATAAAGGGAGAGCTGAAGGTCACAGGACAGCTTGGCTCGGTGATGCAGGAGTCTGTATCGATCGCATGGTCGTCATTGAAGAAGGAAGCGTACCTCAGAGGCCTTGATCTCGGATTCTTCGATGAGGAGACCGTGCACCTCCATATTCCAGAGGGTGCTGTTCCGAAGGATGGACCATCTGCGGGCATAACACTCTTCACCGCACTCTGGTCGATGCTCCGGGAGGAGACTGTAAAGGAAGGGCTTGCGATGACAGGAGAGCTCACACTCACAGGCCGTGTTATGCCAATCGGAGGGCTGAAGGAGAAGATCCTGGCCGCAAGGAGGAACAGGATCCGGGAGATCATCATCCCATCGCGCAACAAGGCCGATCTGGATAAGCTGGATGCAGAGGTCAGGGGCGATGTCGTCTTCCACCTCGTCTCCGACATCTCAGAAGTCATCAGCATCGCATTCCCAGAGGAAAGCACGAAGAGGCTTGAGAAGTCGATACTCGATGCGATGATGCAGGAGAAGAAGAGAAAGGAAGAGGAAGAGAGGGCAAGATCCCAGCAGAGACAATCAGAGATATATGAGAAGGTGATGCAATGGCAATAGAGCTTCTTGCCCCTGCAGGGAATGCAGAGAAACTCAGGACAGCATTCGCATATGGTGCGGATGCTGCCTATATGGGACTGACGGAGTTCTCGCTCAGAAAGAATGCGGGAAACTTCTCCGAAGCTGAGCTGATGGAAGTATCGAAGCTCAGGAGGGAGACGGGGAAGAGAATATACTGCACGATGAACATCATCTACCACGAAGAGCAGATACAGAAGCTCAGGACGATGAGGGATGAGATAGAAAGGTGGCCATTCGATGCCTTCATCGTCTCGGATATCGGCGCAGTGCCTTTCTTCAGGGACAACTTCCCTGAAAGGGAGCTTCATCTCTCAACCCAGGCCTCCTGCATAAACAGCGAAAGCGCGAAGATGTACAGGGATATGGGTTTCAAGCGCATAATCCTCGGCAGGGAAGCCTCGCTTGATGACATAAAGAGGATCAAGGATGCTGTCCCTGAGCTGGAGCTGGAGGCTTTCGTCCACGGAGCGATGTGCATGGCCTACTCAGGACGCTGCCTGCTATCTGCGCATCTTGCAGGAAGAAGCGGCAATCAGGGGGACTGTGCCCACACCTGCCGCTGGAACTACAAGCTCCACTATGCGCTGGAAGAAGAAGAGAGGCCTGGAGTCTACTACCCTATCGATGAGGAGGATGGCTATACGACGATACTCTCCTCCAAGGATCTCTGCATGATAGACCATATCAGGGAGCTGGAGGATGCCGGGCTGTCATCGCTCAAGATCGAGGGAAGAATGAAGTCTGTGTACTATGTCGCCGTCGTGACAAGAGCATACCGGAAGGCCATAGACCGTGCCCCCGATCTCGACATGTACAAGCGCGATCTCTTCGACGTATCCCACAGGGAATACACCACAGGATTCTTCTTCTCATCGAATGCCATCGATACAGCCGATGTATCCCGTCCAACAAGCTACGGTTATGAAAGAAACTATACGTTCCTTGGAAGCGTCAGGGAAAAGACCGGGGAAGACAGATATGCCCTTGATATCCGCAACCAGATAAGAAAAGGAGACACGCTGGAATTCATCGGACCTGATGTCCCTCTGCTTTCCGATGCGGATTTCACCCTTCTCGATGGAGAGGGCAATGAGACAGAGCAGCT
The DNA here is from genome assembly GCA_944389015.1 of uncultured Spirochaetaceae bacterium. GTDB lineage: Bacteria > Spirochaetota > Spirochaetia > Sphaerochaetales > Sphaerochaetaceae > Ornithospirochaeta. The sequence goes on along the minus strand of CALXKS010000014.1, from coordinate 16,443 downwards.
GGATCATGGCAAAGCGGGATCCATACGCACATCCCTTCCTCTCAGAGAAGGATATATCATGCGTAAGCTCTCAGGAGGCTGCAGCATCATAAAATGATATGGATCGATTCTCCCCTGCCGGAGAATCATCCATTGCAGTGATATGGGAAGCGCATCCATGCTGTTCCATTAGTTGCGGTTATCAGTTTATAATAGTACCGGCTGTGCTTCCGCCATAACGTATACAGAGGAGAACAATCGATGAAACGCATAATGCTTATCATTCCAATGACATTGCTTTGCCTTGCATCATTATGTGCCTACACGGATTCATTCAGCACGATGAACAATGATCCGCTTTTCCTGGCAATGCTGGATGTCGTCAAGAACGGAGGATCACCGGAGGATGCGGAGGAAGCATATGCGGCGTACATGGCACAGGATATCTCGGAAACAGAGAGATCAAGGGCTGAATACCATATGGTCAGGTACTACAAGGATATGGGCAATGACGATATGGCATGGGAGCATCTCGGGAAGGAGCAGAAGGCCTATGAATCGATTGATGAGAGCGCAAGCGAGGTCGAGAGGCTCACAGCACAGGCAGATATGATCTCCGCTGAGTACTACATAACGGGAAAGATGGGAACTGGAATGGAGAGCAGCAATCTGATGAAGGAGCTCTATAAGAAATACCCTGATGAGTTCTATACATCGATCCAGGAAGCATTCCGCCTCCTCTATACCCCACCGATCGCAGGAGGATCCCACAAAAAGGCTCTGAAGATCATAAATGCTGTTGAAGCCGATATGGATGGAATCTCAAGGCTTGATACCTACTCCCTGCTGATGGCAAAGGCCATGGCTCTTTCCAAGAGCAAGGAATGGGAGGAAAGCGATGAGTATCTCGACAGAGCGACATCGATCTATACCTTCGATACCGCCATTGATGATATCCGCAGAGACAACAGAAGGGGACGCAGGAACTGATGGAAGGCTATCTGGCACTATTCTCGGCGGTAATGTTCATCATCGGTGTCTATTCATTCATCGCGACGCTGCTCAACCTGAGGCACTTCAGGAAGCTTGGCAATGTCAAGGATGAGACAGATGGACCGCTTATCTCCGTCATCATACCTGCCAGAAACGAGGAGAATTCCCTTGGACGCCTGCTGGAATCGATGATCGGACAGAGCTACAGGAATCTCGAGATACTCGTCATAAACGACCAGAGCACAGACAGAACAGGCGAGATAATCGCGGAATATGCGAGAAAAGATCCGCGTATCAGGGGCTTTGAGTCAGATCCGGGGATAAAGCTCCACTCCAATGGCAAGATCAATGCCCTGCTGCAGCTGATACCCCACGCAGAGGGTGAGTATCTTATCGCAACCGATGCCGATACAGAGCATGCGCCGGACTGCGTCACCCATGCCTATTCGATAATGAAGAAGAACAATCTTGACATCATCTCAGGATTCCCGACAGAGATATGCCCGAGCTTCATGGGAACTGTGAATATCTCAGCGATGATGTTCACGAATATCATGATCCCGCACTTCCTTGTCTACCATTTCCCGATCCCCTCTGCTTCATTCGCGATCGGGCAGTTCATAATGATGAAGAGAAGCGCATATGAGGAGACAGGTGGCTATATGAGCATAAGAGGCACCATCTGCGATGATGTCGGCATAGTCCGTCTCTTTGTCAGGAAGAAGAAGCACTTCGCATTCGTCTCGATATCCGATTATCTGAAGTGCTATATGTATGGGACTGCGAAGGAAGCTTTCAGAGGCATCGAGAGATCAATCGCAGGAGTCTTCCCGCCGCGCCCCGCTACCATCATACCGATTCTCCTGATTGTCATAATCATCCTGCACATGGCGCTCTCACCACTGCTTTCGCTGCTCTTTCTTTTCCTTCTCGGACTCTCCCCCTCTCTATTGGTTCTTATAGCAGGATGGGCCCTTCTCTTCCTTTCATGGTATATCGGATGCCGTGCTGCCAACTGGAGGAAGAGGATATCGATAGCATGCCCTCTGGCGCTTTTCCAGATAGCTATGATGTACCTCCATGGCCTGTATAAGCAATTATCGGGCGAAGGATTCATCTGGAAAGGCCGCAAGGTCTCCTGACGCATTTCCCAAGTAGAAAGATTATCTGATAATGTGTATCCTCTTCATATGAAGCGAATCGTTGCACTGATCCTTATCGTCATATCATCATCATTTCTCTGGAGTGCTCCGTCTCAGAGCGATTTCATCCCGCTTGATTCAGGTTTCTACGAAGAGTTCGACACGCTCCTCGTCTCAATCGGCAGAAAGGTGAATATGACAAGGCCGTACACATATGGCGAAGCGAGGATCCATCTCGATTCAATGTCATCATATGAGATGACCATGCCGGAAAAGAGAGTGTATGACAAGCTCGTCTCGATGGTGAAGGGAGAGGAAAGCGATAACGTCTTCACATTCGACTACTCTATGAAGCTCCAGCCTGAGATCTATATCCATGGCAATACCTCATTCAGCGACAGAGTCGATTTCATGAATCTCGAGAATGCAACAGCGGCCGGCATCGAATACGGGTATCAGAATCAGGACAAGTATCTGACATGGGACAGGGATAAGCCCCACTTCCTCGATCTCGATCTCTCGCTCTCGGTGAAGGACCGCGTAACGCTTCTTTTCAGATTCCCGGTGACGAATACCGTCCATACCGGAACGCCCTCCGGATCGAAAGTATTCATGACGAACATCCCGTTCCTTGCATCTTTCACCGATTTCTCAGCGAAGAACTTCCAGGACTTCTCGATGAATTTCCCATACAGAGCATACCTGAGTGCCGCAGACAGCTGGTACAGCGTGCTTATCGGACGCGAGAGATTCAACTATGGAGCTGGAAAGACAGGAAACTTCATCGTGGATGGGTCGCTGCCCTACCATAATGCGCTCTCACTCTCATTCTTCTCCTCAACGTTCAAATACACATTCATGCTCTCATTCTTCCCACACCCTTCGCAGTACATTGAGAGAAATGAAGATGACAAGACCATCATAATCAATGGCACAGAGTATGCTTCCGATCTCATATTCGACCAGAATGGGAATGCATTCACAGGCATAAAGATGTTCATGTCCCACCGCTTCGACTGGACTATGGATAACGGAAGGCACAGGATGGCTGTTACGGAAGCGATAGTCTACCAGAACGATTCATCCGTGCTCGATCTCCAGATACTCAACCCCATGATGTTCTTCCACAATCTCTATATAGCAGGGAATGCAAACTCATTCCTGCAGGTCGAGTGGGATATGGCGATCATCAAGGGCTTATCGCAGCACGTTGCTATAGCAGTAGATGACTTCAATATACCATTCGAGAGCACCGATGGCAGTGATCCAAGGCCGAATGCGATAGGTATCCAGTATGGCCTCGATACCAGCCATCCGATCGGCAGAGGATTCCTTGAAAGCTCAATCGAGCTTACATACATGAGCCCCTATTTCTATCTCAGGGACGGAAAGAGCGACTCCTCCTTCCCCCTTGATTTCGTTGTCGCAATACGCAATCAGCGCTCAGCATATGGGATCTATGACCTATACACATTGGGCTATCCCGGAGGAGGAGATCAGACAGTCGTCCATCTTTCCCTCTCCTACAGAGAGCCATTCCACTACAAGGCAGGATTCATTGCTGAATACAGATTGTATGGCACGAAGAATCTGATGACAGTATACGCAAAGGGCGATGACTCGAAGCCTTTCACACATTCAATCAGACTCCAGGCAGCTGGTGATTACTACATAATGGATAATCTCAAGGTATCATCATCACTTACAGGGCTGATCTTCCTCAACTACAACAATGAGGAAGGAAGAACGGAGAATGATATCCAATTCAGGATTTCAATGTGCTATACACTGTAATCGGAAAAGTATCCATTGTTTTCTGCGGCCAGTATGTTATGATAAGTATTTGAAATCAGACACAAAGGAGAATTCAGATGGCAATTCATGATGAGCTCGTCTCGCAGTTCGAAACGTATCTTGCTGAGAACAAGAGATTTGAGGAGAAAGGAATAAAGATATCCGGCTCAAGAGCAAGGAAAGCACTCTCAGAGGTTGCGAAGCTTTGCAAGGAAAGAAGAAAGGAGATACAGGACGCCAAGACAGGCGCTGAAGACTGATCTCTATCATCCAACCAGAGGTCCGCAATGGCCTCTTTTCTGTCATATTCATCCATAATGCTTTACGTTTCCATCTTTTCCATCTAGGCAAGAGGTGCAAGCACTGCTATCATTCCCTTGCATCCCCGGCGTTGCCGGGAGACTAAGAAAGAGGAATCGGCATTGCCGGAACGATAATTATGGAATAAGGACAGAAAGGACATGGATACGCACACAAACAAGTACTTCACAGACCGTCAGAATGGCTATGAGTCATCAGCCAGGAGCTATCCCAGGAAATTCCCTGTAGCGCTCGTGAAAGCAAAAGGATCGTGGGTCGAGGATGCTGATGGCAGAAAATACCTGGACTTCCTCTGCGGAGCAGGTACGCTTGCACTAGGACACAATGATGATGGGATCAATAAGGCGATGATCGACCTTATCTCATCAGGAGCCCCACTCCACACACTTGATCTCACAACCCCCGTAAAAGACAGATTCGTCGAAACGATCTTCTCAACTCTACCCCCAGAACTCAGATCGGAAGCAAAGATACAGTTCTGCTCCCCTTCCGGAACAGACGCAGCAGATGCGGCTATAAAGCTCTGCAAGACAGCTACAGGACGGGGAACGGTGATCGCATTCTCTGGCGGTTATCATGGAATGGGACATGGGGCATTAGCGCTGACAGGAAACCACAATGCGAAGAACAAGGTCCAGAATCTCATGCCAGGTGTGCAGTTCATGCCTTATCCTTATCCATACAGATGCCCATTCGGGCTTGGTGGCGAAGCTGGGGAGAAAGCGGCCTCAGCATACTTCGAGAGGATGCTGAAGGATCCTGAAAGCGGTGTCACCCGCCCGGCTGCAGTGATACTCGAGGCGATACAGGGAGAAGGCGGTGTCATACCTGCCCCTCGCTCATTTCTACAGACAGTCAGACGCGTGACGAAGGAGCTTTCCATACCTCTTATCCTCGATGAGATACAGTGCGGCATGGGAAGATCAGGCGATGTATGGGCCTTTGAGGATGCAGGGATAGTTCCTGATGTCATCCTGATGAGCAAGGCTATCGGAGGCAGCCAGCCGATGAGCGTTGTCGTTTATAACAGAGATCTTGATGCCTGGACCGCGGGCGCACATGCAGGGACATTCCGCGGCAACCAGCTTGCAATGGCTGCAGGCACTGTCGTCCTGGAAAGGATCACGAAACCGGAATTCCTCAGCGAAGTGAAGCGCAAGGGCAGAATCATAACCGATGCCATGCTGGGACTCAAGGACTCATCTTCCATCATCGGGGATGTCCGTGGACGCGGCCTTATGCTTGGAATAGAGTTCATTGACCCCAATGGCAAGAAGGATATAATGGGACATCCTGAACCAAGCGGAGAGATTGCCGCAGAGGTCCAGAAGAGATGCTTTGAACGCGGTCTGATCATGGAGAAAGGCGGAAGGAATGGCAGTGTCATGAGATGTCTCTGTGCCCTGACAGTATCCGACGAGGAGATAAGCACCATGATCGATATCTTCTCTTCCGCAGTAATGGAGATCGATAGTGAAATCAATAATCGATGACATGACGATCCTTTCATCCTCGGAAAGCGATAGGAAAGCACTGCGGCTTGCTGTCGGTGAAATGCTTGATGCGATCCTCTCATCGTTCTCCGATGATAAGGCATACTCTGGAATCGATCCGGACCTGCTGAGATCTGCCATCACAGAGCTTCCTGTCCTCCCTGAGACTGGAAGCGGCTGGGAGGATATGATGGACAGTGTCAGGAAAGATATCCTTCCACATATGCTCAGGACATGGTCCACGTCATACATGCCGCACCTGCACTCCCCCGTCCTTGTGGAGACGATAGCAGCAGAGCTGATGATCGCTGCATTCAACAGCAGCATGGACAGCTGGGACCAGGGACCTGCCGCAACAGAGATCGAAGTAAGGGTCGTGAATGAGCTTCTTTCCATATTCGGATACCCGGAAGAAGCAGATGGCACTTTCACATCGGGAGGAAGCCAGTCGAACATATCAGCGATGATCATCCATCGTGACAGATTTCTCCAGAATATGGGGTATGATCCGAAGAAGAACGGTCTTCCTGAGGATTTCCATAAGCTCAGGCTCTATGTCTCCGAGATCTCCCACTTCTCTTTCGATAAGGGTGCCCATATCCTGGGTCTTGGATATGACTCAGTCGTGAAGCTTCCTGTAGATGAATTCTGCCGCATAGACACGGAAAAAGCTGAGAGAATCATAATGGCTGACAAGGCGGATGGACTTCTTCCATTCATGATCGCAGCTACTGTCGGCACCACCGACTTCGGAAGCATCGATGACCTACGTGCTCTCCGGGATATAGCTGACAGGCACGGCCTTTTCCTCCATGCCGATGCAGCCTATGGATCAGGGGCAATGCTCTCGAGCTACAGCGACAGGGTATCATCACTTCCGCTTGCCGATTCCATCACCGTTGATTTCCATAAGATGTTCCTCATACCGATCAGCGCATCGGCTCTCCTTGTCAGGGATGGATCGGAGCTTGATGCATTCCAGCTCCATGCCGACTATCTCAACAGGGAGGAGGATGAGGAGGACGGGTATATCAATCTTGTGGGAAAATCCATGCAGACTACAAGACGATTCGATGCTCTCAAAGTCTACATGGCATTCAGAATGAGGGGAAGGTCAGGATATAGGAAGATCATAGACAGGATGATCGGGAATGCTGCCTATTTCTACAGCAGGATATCATCAAACGAAGAGTTCATAGCGCCGGTAAAGCCGGAGCTGAGCTCTGTCGTCTTCGCGCTGCGAGGCGGGGATGAGAGGAACAGGAAGGCAAGAAGAGCTCTTATGAAGGAAGGGATCATAATCGGCCAGACTGTCTACATGGATCAGGTGATGCTGAAATTCACGCTGCTCAATCCGCTGCTTGATGAGAAGCGCATAGACGAGCTGATCGGAAGGATCAGCGCTCTATAGCATCAGGGCATTCGATCTGCATGAGGCTCTCTATCATTGAATGGAGGAGCCTCGCTTTCTCTGTATCAGCAGCCTTGTAATAGACCTCTTTCCCACTTCTCCTGCTTACGATCAGCCCACCGGCCTTCAGCTGCCTTAGATGGTGGGAAACAGCAGGACTAGACATATTCACAATGGAAGAGAGGTTGATCACGCACTCCTCAAGATGGCACAGGACCCAGAAGATCCTCAGCCTGCTCTCATCTCCTAACTGGCTGAATATATCCGAAAGAGTCTGAAAGCTTCCTTCTGAAGGAAGATGCTCCATGAGCTTCTCTGCATTCTGCCCATGATCATGCGGCAATGATGGATATGACATATCATGATGATAATATTTTCATCATCTTTCGAAAATGGCTTTTCCCCTATTGACGCATAGCAGATCGGGGATTACTATTGAATCAACAATTAAAAGATTGTTTAATTGTTAAAGGAAAAAGCAATGAAGAAGACATACGGAATCGAAGTCGACTGTGCGAACTGCGCGGACAAGATGGAGCTTGCAGCATCGAAGACGGAGGGAGTCAAGGCCTGTACCGTGAATTTCATGATGCAGAAAATGATCATAGAATTCCAGGAAGGCGCTGACAGGGATTCTGTCATGGATAATGTCAGGAAGAACTGCAGGAAGGTCGAGAAAGACTGCGAGATCTTCATCTGAGAAGAGGTGGGAAATGAACAGGAAGCAGAGAATCATGCTGATGAGGATAGCGTTATCAGCGATAATGGTCGCATCATTATCGTTTATTCCTGTATCAGGAGTGCTGCGCTTCATCCTGTATATGGCTGCATATCTTATCGTTGGATATGATATTCTCCTTAAAGCCATCAGAGGCATCATCAATGGACAGGTATTCGATGAGTGCTTCCTGATGGCGATTGCAACGGTCGGGGCAGTAGCGCTTGCCCTCTACGAGAGAAGCGGTGACTATACGGAAGCTGTGGCTGTAATGCTTTTCTATCAGGTGGGAGAGCTCTTCCAGAGCTATGCTGTAGGGAAAAGCAGGAAGAACATCACCGAGCTGATGGACATACGTCCCGATTATGCGAACATCGAGAAGGATGGAAAGCTTGAACGCGTTGATCCCGATGATGTGGAGAAGGGATCGGTGATCATAGTCCAGCCAGGAGAGAAGGTTCCTATCGACGGCATCGTCATCGAAGGTGAATCCAGTCTCAATACAAGTGCATTGACAGGGGAAAGCCTTCCCAGGGATATACATGCAGGAGATGGGATCATCTCCGGTTCTATAAACCTGTCAGGTGTCCTGAGGATCAGAACAGAGAAGGAGTTCGGGGAATCGACTGTATCAAAGATCCTCGATCTTGTGGAGAATGCCAGCTCTAGAAAATCCAGATCGGAGGACTTCATCTCGAAGTTTGCAAGGGTCTACACACCAGCCGTCTGCCTGTCTGCCCTTGTACTTGCAGTACTTCCTCCCCTTTTCCTTATGCTGACAGGAAATGCACCAATCTGGGAGACATGGATATACAGAGCTCTGACATTCCTTGTCATCAGCTGTCCATGCGCACTTGTCATCTCGATACCGCTTTCATTCTTCGCAGGTATCGGAGGAGCCAGCAATGCAGGTATCCTGATAAAAGGGTCGAACTATCTTGAGACTCTCTCGAAGACGAAGATCGTTGTCTTCGATAAGACAGGAACCCTCACAGAGGGGGTATTCGAAGTCATCGGCATACACCATGGAACGATCGATGACGAGAAGATAATCGAGTATGCGGCTCTTGCAGAGAGCGCTTCATCCCACCCTATCTCGAAAAGCCTCCAGAAGGCTTATGGAATGGAAATAGACAGATCAAGGGTCACTGGCATCGAGGAGATAAGCGGGAATGGCATCAAGGCTGTTGTCGATGGCCATGATGTGGCATGCGGAAACGATAAGCTGATGCGCTCCCTCGGCATCGAACCGGTAATGTGCCATAGCACCGGGACAATAATACATGTAGCTATCGACGGCAGATACTCTGGCCATATTGTGATATCCGATGTGATTAAGAAGCACTCAGAAGAGGCAATCAGGGCACTTAAGGATATCGGAATAAGAAAGACCGTCATGCTCACAGGAGATGCAAGGAAAGCTGCGGAGAGCGTAGCGGAGAAGGTCGGAGCCGACGAGGTATACAGCGAGCTTCTGCCCTCAGATAAGGTCGAGAAGGTAGAAGAGCTGATAGCAGGCAAAGGAAGCGATGAGAAGCTTGCATTCGTCGGAGACGGGATAAACGATGCTCCGGTGCTCGGACGTGCCGATATAGGGATCGCAATGGGGGCAATGGGCTCGGATGCAGCGATTGAAGCGGCAGATGTGGTACTGATGGATGATGATCCTCTGAAGATAGCCAAGGCCATCCGGATCTCCAGGAAGTGCCTCCGGATAGTCTATGAGAATATCGTATTCGCTATAGGCATCAAGCTGATCTGTCTCATCCTCGGAGCAGTGGGAATCGCGGATATGTGGCTTGCGATCTTCGCAGATGTAGGCGTTATGATCATAGCGGTGCTGAATGCAATCAGGGCACTGAACGTGAAGAAGCTTTGATCCAGGGCAGGATATCTGCCCTGTCCATTGCAGCGCACCTTCTCCGATAAGATAATCGGTGCACCAGTCAACTGCAGCGAGGAACTCTTCTCATGCCATCATCCCCGCATGGTTTTCCATTCCACTATCTTTTCCACTCCGGGCGGAGGATGGAAGCACCGCGGAGGTATACCATCACAGGATTCTTCTCATTCCTGTCAACGGTGATGAGCACGCGCACGGCAAGCGGAAGAGATCCCTCGGTATCCGCCTCCTGAACACAGAAAAGAGGAGCGGAGGTGCAGAATCCGCCACGTCTGCAGGCAGCGGCTGCATTCCTGGATCTTATATCCTTTGTCTGGGAGAATATCACAGAGATTATCTCATCCTCCGAAAGGCTGTTTGCGCTGAAGATCTCCGACATGAGCTCCTTGACGGCATCATCCACAGCCTCTGCAGTATCTTTCTCCACAGTTATCGCACCACGCAGAGCATAGATCATAATGAACCTCCTCCATATGAGAAACCACTTACGATGATAGTATTCAGGATATCAAGGACAATCGATATGACCGAATATGCAGCAAGACGCAGAACAGTCATCACGATCGGGGATACAGAGGCAACATGGGAATAGAAGAACTGATACACCGATGCGAGGATTATCCAGCTGCCTTCAAGGAATATTGTCCAGCCAAGAACCATCTGGAATGCTGTCACGAACGTAACAAGGACCTCGCTCACGGGAAAATAGAGGAACAGAACAAAGAGCAGCGCGAAAAAAAGATACAGCGCCAGCAGATATGAATGTATCCTTGAGGAGAATGCGAGTATCCTTCTGAATGCAAGCATATATGAATAATAGCACCCTGGCTCTCACCGGACAACAGCCCTGAGCCCCAGCCGGCTATAGCTTTCAGGAGCGACACGGACCATCACAACGCCATCTGGATCGATGATTATGCGATCCTCTGCAGCCCTGTTCGAGAGGGAGACCGATACAGAGGAAAGAGGAAAGGAATCAAGTTCCCATACAAGTCCCTCTGTATGGACATGCACTGTGCCGGAGAGGGCGAAGAGCGAGATATCGGTCCCCGCAGGAATGAGGATCTCGCTTCTTCTGTCAACCCTGAATACAGTATCTGCAGCCATATACCAGACAGAAGGAGCTCCTAGGCGCTGCATCATGGACAGCAGCTCGAGAGTATGGTCAATACGTCCTTCTCCTCCTCCGATAAGATCATAGTCCCCTTCCCCGCTCCTTACGGCAAGCTCTGTATCGGAGCAGTCCTTATCATGGGAACATGGGACGAAGCCCTTTGCTATCAGCTTATCCCTGAACTTCGTTGAATCGAAGTCCCCTACAGCCCTGTCAATCTCTATTCCAAGTCTTTCAGCCGTATCGAATCCCGAATCCGCAGCAATCACCTCGGAATACAGGCTTCTGTCTATGCAGAGTTCTCCCGGAGCGCTTCCTCCGATTATTATCAGACGCTTCATACCCTATAAAAAATACAACATTGCATCTTCTACTGCTATAATATCCGAGGAGGATTTATGAAAGATCTCGGATTTTCACCAGCTGACATACTTGTCCCCAGAGAGGGAATCGACCTTGAGAAATGGGCTGTCGTCGCCTGTGATCAGTTCACTTCAGACAGAAGCTACTGGAAAAAGGCAGAGGAATTCATAGGGGATGCCCCCTCTACGCTCTATATCACGCTTCCTGAAGTCTATCTTGAGGATGATGACAAGAAAGAGCGCATCGCCTCGATCGATGAGAACATGGAGAAGTATCTCGATAATGGCGTATTCAGAACACTTGAGTCCTCATTTGTGCTTGTAGAGCGCAGAACGGAGACAGGCACAAGATATGGCCTTGTCGGCAAGCTTGATCTTGAGGAATATGACTACAGCCCCGATTCTCTTTCCTTAATAAGGGCGACAGAGGGAACGATACTCTCAAGGATCCCTCCAAGAAAGGAGATAAGGAAGAATGCTGTCCTTGAGGTTCCTCATATCATGGTTCTGATATCCGATCCGGAGCGCTCTGTGATCGAGAGGCTGAAGGAAAAGAAGGGAGAGCTTGAGACTGTCTATGATACGGATCTCATGCTAGGAGGCGGACATATCACAGGATACAGAGTCTCATCCCACGAGGATATAGAAGGGGTTCTTTCCGCAATCGAAGGGATATACAACGGTCTGGACAGATCGAATCCTCTTCTCTTCGCTATGGGGGATGGGAACCACAGCCTTGCCACCGCCAAGAGCTCCTGGGAGGATATGAAGAGGACTCTCAGCGAGGATGAGAGGAAAGACCATCCTGCACGCTTTGCGCTTGTTGAGATCGAGAACATCTTCGATGAAGGACTGATGTTCGAGCCGATACACAGGGTATTCTTCGGTCTGGGCAAGGAAAGATTCGACAGTACGCTCGGCAGATTCTGCTCAGATATCAGGAAGCATGAGGAGAAGATTCTGGATGATGCTGTGAAGGCCATAAACGAGAAGCCTGGCCGCTTCATCGTCACCGATAAGAGCGGAAAGCTTATGGTCTATGAGACTGAGGGGACGGAGAAGTCCCTCTCCGCATGGACTATCCAGAGTGTGATAGACACCCTTCTGGATGAGGATGCCTGCCGTGTGGATTACATCCATGGGAAGAATGAGACGATAGCGCTTGCAGGAGAAGACGGGAATCTCGGGATAATCCTCCCGGACATCCACAAGGAGACATTCTTCGAGGCAATCCTCCGCGATAAGGCATATCCCAGGAAGACATTCTCAATCGGGCATGCAGAGGAGAAGCGCTACTACATGGAAGCACGCAGGATCGTCAGATGATGTACGCCCCCTGGCGGAGCACCTTGTAAGGCACCGCAGTCGCATCGATAAGGGTAGATGGCATCCCTCCCGAAACGGAGGGATCTTTCACGATGAAATCTACAAGATCATCAAAGACGGGAAGGATATCATCAAAGGCAAGAAGGCTTTTCTCCCCAGAGAAGTTCACAGAGGTTGAGTAGATGGGGCCGGAGATTCCCAGAATGCGCTGGATGTAGCTGTCGTCAGGAACACGGACAGCATGCGTATTCCCGTCCCTGTCTCCAAGTATTGCAGTCAGCGGTGCAGGCCATCGCCTCATCAAATCATCGGGGACAATGAGGGATGATGCTGCAAGATCGCTCATCGACATCAGTGTGATGAATGACTTTGATTTCGGCCGGCGCTTTATCTCATAGAGCCTTTCGGCATTTTCCTCTGAGACGCAGCCGGAAAGCCCATAGATAGTATCGCAGGGAATGACTCCTACCTTGCCAGCTGAAAGCATCTCTCCCACCCTCTCCGCGCTTCCCTTTTCGCTCTTTTCTATAATCACCGCCATCGCATCCTCCCATACCGTATTCCGCTATGAAAACCTACGGAAAATCATTGCGAGAAGGAAAATAGATCCTTCAGAAAGAGAAATTTTATCCTTGTTTTCATTATATGACAATGCTATGATAACAACATAAGCGTACTTTGGTATACTCGGAGGAAACATGGCCAGACCTTCAAACACAGCAAAGCTTGTCATAACAAGCATAGTAATCTCGCTTATTGTCCTTGCGGTTTTCGTACTGATATTCATCAGCTATATCGTTCCGGCATACCAGATTACAGAAGAACAGATCTACTCAGTTCTTGTTAAGCTCTTCCCCGTGCTGATCGGTCTTGTTCTGATCCAGATCGGAGTCATGGTCGGAAGACGCGGAGAACCGGATTACAGCGAGACGATAGACAAGCTTGCTCCGAATGCATATGACAGCCCGCTTTACACCTCACCAAAAGATGATCCGATGTCCAGAGGCAAGGTCGATGCTTCTGTTCTCAGCACAGGAGCGGATGAGGCTGCGAAGGTAGTCGAGAGAGTCATAGAGAAGGAAGTTCCCGTTGAAGTCATCAAGGAGGTGCCTGTAGAGGTTGTGAAGACAGTCGAGGTGCCTGTGGAGATCATCAGGGAAGTACAGGTTCCTGTCGAGGTAATAAAGGAAGTCACAGTCGAGAAGGAAGTGCCGGTAGAGGTCATAAAGGAAGTTCCTGTGGAGATAGTCAGGACTGTGGAAGTCCCGGTTGAAGTCGAGAAGGCTCCTGATCTGCTCGGTTTCCATGATGTCCTCCAGAGGGAGACTGAAGACGCTGTAAGAGGGCACTATGATCTTTCTATAGTCGCACTCCGTGAGCGCGATGGTCTAACAGAAGATGGTGTTGAAGCAGTATTCGGAGAGGATACGCTTGTATTCGGCGAAGGTGGATGGTTCTATGCTCTTCTTCCACTCTACAATAAGGAAGAGGCCGAATGGGCTGCGAAGGAGCTTGAGCCATGCATGATCGCATCTCTCGGAGGCAGGAGCATCGACGGAGAAGCCCTTCTCCGGGAAGCATCCAGAGAGTAAGGCACAGCCTCCCTTCGGGGAGGTTTTTCCATAGCATATGGACAGCAAGCTGAGAAAATACCTTACACTCTTCTCCTCCGTCTTCATGATAAGCGCCTTTACGTTCGGAGGAGGCTTTGTGATAGTCCCGCTGATGAAAAGGAAGTTCGTTGATGAGCTTGGATGGCTTGAAGAGGAGGAGATGCTGGATCTGACAGCGATAGCTCAGTCATCTCCCGGAGCGATTGCAGTCAATGCATCAATTCTCATCGGATATAAAACGCTCGGCATCACTGGAGCTCTTACGGCTATACTCGGGACAGTGATTCCCCCTTTTGCAATCATCTCGGTCATATCGATGTTCTATCAGGCATTCAGGGCAAACAGATTCGTATCCATGGCAATGTCGGGAATGATAGCAGGAGTCGCTGCTGTCGTCACGGATGTTGTCATAACAATGGCCAGATCTGTCCTGAAGGAGAGGAGGATACTGCCTGTAATCGTCCTGATAACCGCTTTCATCGCTCTCAGGGTATTCTCAGTGAGCATAATACTGATAATAATCGCAGCAGGATTCATCGGATTCCTTGCATCAAGGGGGAAGCATGATCTATCTTGAGCTTCTCCTTGCATTCATGCAGATCGGGCTTTTCAGTATTGGCGGAGGTTATGCTGCGATGCCTTTGATACAGCATCAGGCCATAGAGGTGCACTCCTGGCTCACAATGTCTGAGTTCGCGGATATCATGACGATATCAGAGATGACTCCGGGGCCGATTGCGATAAACAGCGCGACATTCGTAGGGATACAGGTCGCAGGCATCCCTGGCGCACTTGCTGCAACGATTGGCTGCATACTCCCATCCTGCTTCATAGTCACATTCCTCGCCTTCATCTACTACAAGGCAAGAGGGCTGTCCTCAATCCAGGGTATACTCAAAGGGATAAGGCCTGCGGTAATCGCAATGATCGCATCTGCTGCACTCTCCCTGATAACGATGGCGCTGTATGGTGCTGATGGCATCTCTGCCGGAATCGAAAGCATTGATATCATCGCAGCAGCGCTGTTTCTGATCTCCCTTGCAATCCTCCGTATCTGGAAACCAAATCCTATTGCCGTAATGGCAGGATGCGGACTGGCAGGGATCATCCTCTATATGATCATCTAAGCCTCGGCATTATCCTTAAGAGGAATGTCGAATGACATGCGGTCCCGCGTAAGAACGGTATCAGGGAAAACCTCCTGAGCATCCTTGAGCAGGATCTTCAGCTCCCTGTCGCTGTAGCGCGGCGAATAGTGCTGGAGACAAAGCTTTAGGCTACCGCTGTCACGGGCTATGATTCCAGCCTCGTATGCCGTCATATGCTTCTTCTCCTTCGCTGTCTCTGCAAGAGACTTCTCAAACATACCCTCGCAGAAAAGGATATCAGAATCATGGACGTAATCAGCTATCTCAGGAAAATACATGGTATCGGTGACATAGCTGATCTTCCGGGCTTCCCTTGGGGGACCCATCACCATATCGCTTGTTATGACCCTTCCGTCATCAAGCGTAACAGGCGTTCCGCTCTGAAGCGTACCCCATAGCTTTCCCTTCGGGACTCCAAGCTCCATGGCTTTTTCCGGGAAGAATTCCCCTTTCCGTCTCTCCTCGACAAGCGAATAGCCAAAGCACGGTTTGGTATGCATAAGAGGAAAAGCCTGTATCGTGAATCCATCGCCTGTATAGACAATACCTGTTTCAACAGGGATCACCTTGATCTCATAGTTGATGTACATATCGAGAATCCGCCGCTGGGACTCGATGTAATCCTGAAGCTTCTGAGGTCCGAATATATACAGCGGCTCAGTACGGTCAACCTGCGATGAAAGCATCAGCATGCCAGGAAGCCCTGTAACATGATCTGCATGCATATGCGAGATGAAGATAGCAGAGATCTTCTTCCATCTCAGATTAAGCATCTTCATTGAAACCTGGGTACCCTCCCCTGAATCGAAGAGGAACAGATCTCCATCGCGGCGCACAAGTACTGATGTCAGAAAACGCCCGGGAAGCGGCATCATACCGCTTGTCCCAAGCTGGAATGCTTCAAGGTTCACGATGAAATACTATCAGCGAACAGATTTGTCTGCAATATGCTTCCGCATACCATTAACGCAGGCTATTCCTGATGCTCTCAACCTCACTAATAGTAAGCCCAGAGAACTCAGCAATCTTGGAAAGCGGAATAGAACCGTCTCTCACCATGCTTCTGGCAACTTCCTGCCGACCCCTCTGAAGTCCATTGGCCTCGCCTTTCTGAAGACCAAGCATC
>CALXKS010000013.1 GCA_944389015.1 uncultured Spirochaetaceae bacterium | reverse complement strand
TCTGTGAAGATGAAGCGGGCCATCTTCGGATTCCATCTCTTTGTCTGATGTCCGAAATGTACGCCTGACTCAAGCAGGCTCTTCATGGTTACTACAGCCATAGTAATCCTCCATACGCCTGACGGATTATCCGTCCCCAGCACTGTATCTCACCCATACGGGCGGAAATTCTGCCAAAATAGCAGTCGAAGACAATATCTCATGTAATCGATGGGTTGTTCAAGTGGTTTCCTTGTTGTAACCTGAAATAGTTATAAAATGTTATATACTGTGTTCGGACAAAGAAAGTGCTCTGCACATTCTCCTGGAGGATGGAGTTTATGAAACGGTTTGGCATACTGCTTCCCATAGCGGCTGCTCTTCTATTATTGGCAGCTTCTTGTTCTCTTGACCAGTTCGGGAATGCCCTCAATTCAATGGGGACGAATATTCTCGGACCTGCACCTGTCGATGCCTCTGACATCTCCGCTATTGCGGACAATGTAGGAACAACAGATGGACCTGTCGTAGAGGAGGACGGATCCTTTGTCATCAGCACCGGAAACAAGGATATCAGGATAGAAGGCATAAAGCTGGCTGAAGCGGAGAGCGTTCTTGCGGATATGTCACCGAGCGATATCGCGAAGATAGGCCAGAAGCTTGAGCGCGATGGTGCAGAGGAAGCGATCTTCAATGAGATGGACAATGCTGTCACGGATGAGGATACGGTAAATGGCCTCAATGGGACAGCGGAGATCCTTTCAAGCGCAATCAGCTTTGCTGAGGGGCAGCTTGATCAGCTTACCGATTATGCGGATATCGCAGATGCTGTGAGATCGATCCAGACCGGTCTTGATTCCCTCTCTTCATCCACAGAGCCGAAGCGCGGTGATGTCATCCTCCTCCAGATGACGCAGAGCCTGGTATATGACATCCTCGATGTCGTTACCGATGAGACGGGAGCTCTCCTTCCTGAATTCAATGACAGCATGTTCGAGGGCGATGCATTGCAGAGCGTGATAGACTCAGCAGGCGTCCTCATCGGATTCTCCAATGCTCTTCAGAAGGAAACAGGGGAGACAGCAGGTGATCAGTCGCTTATAAACGGTGTCAACGATCTCTGGGGCTTCGTTGAGAAGATGATCGATCAGATGGGTGGCAGCGGTGAAAGCCAGGATCCATCGGGATCGGAGGAGACTCCATCCCAGCCTGAAGGCGGAGAATCAGAGGGAGGTGAGACAGTATGAAAAGATTTTCTGCGCTATGCATTCTATTCCTGATTCTTGCAGCATCTGTCGCTGCAGCTCCTGCCAATCCCTCATCCGATCCTGCCTATGAGGCGCTTACGGCTCCATTTGAGATCCCGGATACACGCTTTACAGCTATGGGCGATGCAGGACTCGCTCTTGCACGCGGTACCTCTGCGCTGTATGTCAACCCAGCAGGACTTGCCGATGGAAAGCTCGACATAGATCTTCCATCGATCTCCATCACGATGTTCAATCCTGCCCGCGTTCTAACCAGCGGTGTCATCCAGGACCTCACATCAGGTGGACAGAATGCAGTGGATAAGGGACTTCAGTTCCTCGAGTCTCTCGGCGTATACAACAAGATCATGCAGATCGATGCCAGTGCTGGATTCACAGCCAAGGGCTTCGGTTTCGGATTCGCTGTCCAGGATATAATCCATACATATAACGGAAGCGGAAGCTCCGCCGTATCCTCATCCGTTCTCAATCAGATCAATGCTGTTCTCTCCATAGGCTATGGATACAGATTCGATCTTCCTATGGATTATTCAATCGATGTGGGTGCAGCTGTAAGATTCAACTATATCGCATATACGAAGACAATCGGTGCTGGAACGATTCTCGGAATGATCTCCGGATCAGGGAATCCATTTGATTCTATCCTGCAGGAAACTCCGATGATGGCTGGTTTCTCCATTCCTATCGATATCGGTGTGACTGCGAATATGCCTCTTGGTTTCTCTGTCAGCCTTGCTGCAAGGAATATCAACGGAAGATACTACATGACAGCTATTGATTCCATCTCATCCTGGCAGAAGAATCCATTCGGTTCGGGATATACGGAGAAGTTCACATTCGATTCTGACTGCCATCTCGATCTCGGCGTAGCATGGCAGTGGGATGAATTCTGGTGGTTCAGGCCATCCCTTGCCATCGATTTTGTCGATCTCATCGGATTCAAGGACCATCCGTTCAATTTCCGTGGTTTCATGGGACATGTCAATATCGGAGCAGAGCTTGAGTTCGTAAATTCGATTGCTCTGCGTATCGGCCTTGCCGGCGGATACCTCTCGCTGGGTGTCGGTTTCGATCTCCACGTCCTCAAAGTCGATCTGTCCTACTACTGGAGAGAGTATGGTGAGATCGCTGGAGCAAAGGGAGTGGATGCATGTACGCTTAATTTCACTCTTGGCTGGTAGAGATCAGAACCGCTATTTTTGCAATAGGGACTCTTTACGCTTTGATGCTTAAGAGTCCTTTTTTTCTATCATCTGCTCAATTATCCGATCTTTTTTTGTTTGACGCCTCAGAAAAGTCACTTTAGACTGAGATTGTCCAGCGTAGCTGGATGCTCGCTGGAAAGGTGGTTCATATGGCTCTTTCAGCAGGCTTTTTTTACTTTCTATCATTCATTGCGGCGGCAATGGCATTCCTGTTCGCGCTTTACCTGTATTTATGGGTAAAGAAACAGAAGGTTGAGAACAGAAAGATCATCGAAGTTTCAAAACTGATAAGCGAAGGCGCATCTGCTTTCATCAGCAGGGAGTACAGGATACTTGCTGTATTCGCAGCAGTATTCGCTCTTATCATCCTCCTTTTCCTTCCAACACCGATCTGGAAGGGCGGTATCTGGGATAATATCTCGATGACCATTGCATATATTGCAGGAACGGTTCTCTCAGCGATTGCCGGAAAGATCGGTATAATGGTCGCAACCCTTTCAAATGGCAGGACAGCTGAAAGCGCTGAGCATGGATTGAAGGATGCATTCCTTATAGGTTTCAGGGGCGGGGCTGTAATGGGACTTCTCGTCGTTGCCTGCTCCCTGATTGGAGTTGCCCTTGTGCTGATGCTCTTCGGGGATACATCGATCATTCTTGGCTTCTCATTCGGTGCAAGCTCCCTTGCTCTTTTTGCAAAGGCCGGAGGCGGCATCTTCACCAAGACTGCAGATGTTGCAGCAGATCTTACAGGAAAGGTGGAGCTGGGGATTCCTGAGGATGATCCGAGGAATCCTGCAGTCATTGCTGATAATGTCGGTGACAATGTCGGCGATGTCGCTGGAATGGGAGCTGACCTCTTTGATTCGAATGTCGCAGCTTCAGCTTCCGCCCTTGTCATCGCAAGCAGCCTTTCAGGAGCATCAGACGCCATCAATATGGTTTTCTGCTATATGATCCTCGGACTCATATCGTCGATGATAGGCATAGCTAATGCCAGGGTCGGCAGGAACGGAAGCCCGACACGCGCGCTCAATGCTTCAACTTATACGACTACAGCGGTCTTCCTGGTCCTGACTGCTATTGCGACTGCGCTCATCGATGGATTCTCCTGGAGAGTATGGGGGGCATCATCAGTAGGACTGCTGGTAGGTGTCATCATCGGAATAACAACGGACTATTTCACGGATGACACAAAGCCGATCGTCCAGAGAGTTGCCAAGGCATCGGCTTCAGGACCTGCTTTCACAGTTCTTTCCGGTGTGTCAT
The DNA here is from genome assembly GCA_944389015.1 of uncultured Spirochaetaceae bacterium. GTDB lineage: Bacteria > Spirochaetota > Spirochaetia > Sphaerochaetales > Sphaerochaetaceae > Ornithospirochaeta. The sequence continues at coordinate 35,150 of CALXKS010000013.1, read as the reverse complement.
ATGGCTTCATTTCAGCCCTCCCTGCGATGGTCGGCATTGCAGTATCAGCGCTTGCAGCCTATAGGATCTGCGATCCAATGGGAGAGGGGTACGCGCTCTTCGGAATATCAATGGCTGCGGTAGGCATGCTTTCAATCGTCGGAATGATCATCTCCAATGATGCCTATGGCCCGATTGTCGATAACGCAAGGGGACTAGCGGAGATGGGAGGACTCGGAGAGGAGACGATAAGGATCGCTGACGAGCTGGACAGCGCTGGGAATACAGTCAAGGCAGTCACAAAAGGATTCTCGATCGGAGCTGCAGGCCTTACGGTTATTTCCCTTCTCGGTGCCTTCATGTCCGAGGCGAATGCGGTTCTTTCCGAGCGTGGAATGGATCTAATAACAGGCTTCGACATAATGAATCCATCGGTATTCTTCGGAATCCTTGTAGGAGCATCGCTTCCTGCGCTCTTCTCTGCCATGCTCATCCTCGGTGTTGATAGGAATGCTGAGAGGATGGTCGCGGAAATACATCGCCAGTTCAATACAATACCGGGTCTTAAAGAGGGAACTGCATCCCCGGATTACTCGCTATGCATCGATATAGCGGCTGCAGGCGCTCTGAGGGAACTCATCCCTGCAGGTCTTGCCGCCATCATCGTGACATGCATCGTAGGTTTCATCGGAGGGGCCTCTGCTATTGGAGGATTCCTTCTCGGGAATATCGTATCAGGACTTCTTCTTGCTCTCTTCATGTCCAACTCAGGCGGTCTCTGGGATAACTCAAAGAAGTATGTGGAAGCAGGAAACGAAGGAGGGAAGGGAAGCAATGCCCATAAGGCAGCTGTCATAGGAGACACTGTCGGAGATCCGTTCAAGGATACAGCAGGACCTTCGATCAATACGCAGATTACAGTTGTCTCGCTCGTCTCATCGCTCCTTGTATCGGTGTTTGTCTCCTTCTCGATATTCTAAGCACAGGCTTTGAAGAAAAAGCACCCTCGCGGAAAACGAGGGTGCAATATCTTCAGCTGCAATCAGAATGAGATTCTGAGTCCCTCTTTCTTTGCAGCCATGCACTGATATGCGATCGTGCCGGCAAGGATGGCAAACCCAAGAAGATCGGTAATCGTTCCTGGATAGACCATCATCAGGCCACCGCATGCAAGAAGGATGCGGAGCAGCACAGGTATATTCTTGATGAAATAGCCGTTGAGCGCCGCTGCAATGGAGAATATTCCGAGAAGCGACGTGATGACTATCTGGACCACCTGGAATGCGGAATCAACATCGATGAAGAGCATGGCAGGGCTGAGCGCGAAGATATACGGAACTATGAAAGCCGCAATAGCAAGACGCGTTGCATTCAGTCCGGTCTTCATCGGATTTGCCTTCGCAATCGCAGCACCTGCATAGGCGGCGAGAGCAACAGGCGGCGTTATATCCGCGACTATACCGAAGTAGAATACGAAGAAATGGGCTGCCATCGTAGCAACACCGAAAGGCTCTCCGATGAGGATAGGAGCGCAGATCGAGGCCATGATAAGGTAGTTCGCTGTCGTAGGAACACCCATTCCGAGGATGATGCAGCATACCATCGTGAAGAACAGCGCGAGGATGAGATGTCCTCCGGAGAGAATCTCGATAGCTCCGGCAAGCTTTCCTGCAAGACCAGTCACGGTGATGCATCCTGAGATGATTCCCGCCAGTCCGCATGCGACAACAACTGTTATGGATCCCCTTGCTCCTCCTTCGAATGCTTCGCAGATCCTGGAGAATGTGAGCCTATGCGTCGGGTTGATAAGTCCTACGACGATCGCGACGCCGATTGATATTGTCGCGGAGTAGGCCATCGTGAATGTGTTTGTCGACACAAGGTACACAAGCGCAATGAGCGGAGCAAGGAGGTAGATCTCCCTGACAAGCTCCTTGGCCTTCGGCAGATCTTCCTTTGGAATTCCCTTCATGCCCATCTTCTTGGCCTCGAGATGAACTGCAATGTAGATTCCTGTGAAGTAGAGGACTGCAGGAAGAATGGCCATAAGAGCGATCTTCGCGTATGGCTGTCCTGTATACTCGGCCATGAGGAATGCCGCTGCTCCCATGATAGGAGGCATTATCTGTCCACCTGTTGATGCAGCAGCTTCGACAGCAGCCGCAAACTCAGGTCTGTATCCCATCTTCTTCATCATCGGGATCGTGATCGATCCGGATCCGACTGTGTTCGCAACAGAGGATCCTGAAGCCATTCCTTCAAGAGCTGAGGCAACGACAGCTACCTTGGCCGGGCCGCCTGTGAAGCGTCCGACAGCAGCATTTGCGAATCTTATGAAGAAGTCCGCAACGCCCGTGCGTTCAAGGAATGCTCCGAATATGATGAAGATCACAATGAACTTCGCACATGCATTGACAGGAGTTCCGAATATTCGGTTCGCCGTGTAGAAAAGCGTTCTGACTACCTGGAAAAGATCCTGACCAGTTGCGAATGTATAGATCAGGAGCACACCAGCAACACAGAGTATGGGAAGCCCTACACACCTTCTGCAGAGCTCGACAAGCGCTAATATTCCTATGATTCCGATTATCATATAGGAAGGACGAGCCATGATGCGGGCTGAGAGCCTTATGACATCCATCGCATGGAACGCATAGTAAAAGTACGCTCCGGAACCGAGTATCATGATGACGATGTCGTACCATGGAATGTGGTTCGGTCTCATTACTCCCTTCTTCACAGGGAATGTGAGGAACCCGAGGAGTACGATCATACCGACGAAAATCGCAAGACGGCGCTCAGGAAGGGTAGTGAGGAAGATCGCATCGATTATGCAGTAGACGGCAAAGACTGCCATTATCGCACCGACAACGATCTTCGGTGTTCCTTCCCAGATTCTCTGATTGGATTCTCTGTCATACTTGCGCATGACAGCTTCAACATCAGCCGCAGTACCGACGGAATCATCGTATTCTTCCTGGATTACCGTTTCCTTTTCCTTCTTCTTTCCTTGTCTGATTAGCTTTGGCAATATTTTCTCCTTAAAAATCAGGAAAGGAGGCTGCCTAGGCAGTCTCCTTCTCCCATAATGAGGAAATGATTACTTAACAGGAACTGTATATCCCTTCTCTGCAAAGTACTTTGCTGCTCCCGGATGATATGGAACAGTAGTGATCGATGCAGCGAAATCCATGTCGAGCTCTGCACCCTTAGCATGAGCCTTCGTGATCTCTTCCTTATCATTCATGATCGTCGAGATGATATTGTATGCATCATCCTCTGATACATCATTGCGTGCGATGACGACAGCGCCGACTGCAACGGTCTGGCAGTCCGTATCGGTGCCATAGACAGATGCTGCGATTGTGTTAGGGCTGTAGTACGGAGATGCCTCCATGAGGATATCCATATGCTCGTCATCTATCGATACAAGCTGGACATCCTGTGTGCTTGCGAGTGTCGAGATGGCGACTGTAGGAGCACCTGCGACTACGAATGCCGCATCGATCTTTCCATCCTGGAGAGAATCGACACTGTCTCCGAAGCTCTGGTATGTCGGCTTGATATCATTCTCTGTAAGGCCATATGCTGCAAGGATGTCGAGAGCATTGTAGTAGACACCAGAGCCTGATGATCCGATCGACACTGCCTTGCCCTTGAGATCAGCCACTGTCTTGATTGAAGGATCAAGTGTAACGATCTGGACCTGCTCCATGTAAAGAGCACCGAGGGTTGAGAAGCTGTCGATCTTGCCTGTCTCAGCAAAGAGGTTCGTGCCATTGTATGCATAGCTCATGACGTCTGTCTGGACGAAACCGAGCTGATACCTGTTCATATCCATCATCTCGATGTTGTCCTGGCTTCCAGCGCTTACAACAGCTGTGACTTTTGTATCTGTCTCACTGGAGATTCTCTGGGCAAGGACATTGCCATATCCATAGTATGTACCCTGATCACCGCCTGTTCCGAACATGAGATTCCCTGATGATTCAGATGAGCCCGATGCCATCAGTGGAACGGAGATTGTCAGGATGAGAGCAAACAGTACTGAAATGGTCTTCTTCATATGCACCTCCTAAAGAAGCAAGGCCTCTTATTCTTGATTTATTTCAGCTATATGATTGTATATCCAGATATTAACCTCTGTAATATAAATCCTGAGCTATGGTTACATCCTCCGGGAATGGTGAGGTTTTGTCAATAGATACCGAATCATGAATTGAATAATAATTCGATTATTATGCAGTTTTTGCTTGCTTTTTTACATATACTTGCATTTTTGTCGCATAATCATAGCCCCGATCAAAGCACCGAAGAAAGATGGAATGACCCATCCGAATCCGGCATCGGAAAGGGGGAGGATCCCTATTCCAGCAAGTGAGAGAGCTGATTCGATGAGCGCTCCAGCGATGCAGAGTCTCATGCTCCAAGGGGAGATGCCCGATGGAAGGAATGCATAGATGGTAAGTATTATCGCAACAGGATAGAGGAAAGAGAGAACGGGGACAGACATAGATATGATGATGTTCAGCCCTATATTCGATACTATCGCGGAGAAAACGGCAAAGACAACGACGAGCGTTCTGTATCCAACAGCAGGGAATAGCATGGAGAAATACTCTCCGCAGGATGAAAGCAGACCTATGCAGGTATTCAGGCATGCTGCGATGAAGACTGCGGAAAGGATCACAAGGCCGGGCTTTCCGAATGCATGGAATGCTGCAGAGGAGAGGACATCGGCTCCGTTTTCCGCGAAGATCCCGTTGCTTCCCGCGTATCGGCCTATCATGGCAATCGCAAGATAGACGGCAAGAAGAAGAACTCCTGCGATGATTCCGCCGATAGTCTCTATCCTCCTTGCTTCCTTCGCATCCTCGTATCCAAGATCTCTGATATTCAGTGCTATGACGATGCCGAAGATCAGGGCAGCGATCGCATCCATCGTCTGATAGCCATCGATGAGTCCTGAAGCTACAGGAGAGGAGGAGTACTTTGCGACTGCAGGTAACTCTATTGTCCCATATCCGCTGGAAAAACATCCTGCTGCAAGAACCGCTATAAGGATCAGAAGCAGCGGACAGGTTATCCTTCCAAGGACCTTCGTGAGCTTCTCCGGTCTCATCGCGATGACCGATGCAGCTGTGAAGAAGAGAAGAGAGTAGATTGCAGATGCAATGCCTGAATCTGTTCCAATCACCTTAGCGGCCATCTCAAAGCTTGCTGAAGCAGTCCTGGGAATTGCCAGACATGGGCCTATGGCAAGATAGATCGCAATCGTATAGATCCTTCCGAAGGCAGGATGGACACGCGATGAAAGTGGTTCAAGCCCATTTGTTCTCTCCACTGCAAGAAGAGCAGCTACAGGCAATCCTATCGCTGTTATCGAAAAACCTATGAACGCCGGAATGAAGCTCCCGCCCGATTCAAGCGCGAGGAATGGAGGGAAGATAAGATTGCCTGCTCCGAAGAACATCGAGAATATGGTAAGTGGAATGAGAATCCTTTTAGTATCCCGTGCTGCCATACTATGATTCTACAGCAGGGAAGACACAAAGGAAATAAGGAGTTAATATCCAGGTATGTGCACTGAAGAGAAAGACCGGATGATGACAGACTCAGCTCTGCATGGTCCCCTGATGACGATATCGTCCTGGAGTGGGCCGGAAGAGCGGAGGGGATAGCAGAGGAGCAGTGATTCAGTGGAGAATCCCTTCAGCCGGTCTTCCCAGCTGAAGGGCAGTCTGTGCTTCAGTTCTTCGCATCCCTTACCGCAGATGCCATGAGCCTTATAGCATTGATGTTGATGAAGCCTTTGCAGTCGATCGGATGATAGCCGCCGGCCTTGTCCATCGAGCCAAGATCCTCATTGTAGAGCGAGCATGGCGACTCTATGCCTGCATTGATGACATTTCCTTTGTAGAGAGCGACGGTTGCCTTTCCTGTGACGTTCTTCTGGCTTTCGTCGAAGAGCGCTGTGAGCATATTGAACTCAGGAGCTCCCCAGTAACCGTTGTATATAAGCTCAGCATACTTCGGAGAGAGCATGTCCCTGAGGTGCATCGCTTCCTTATCCATGCAGAGACCTTCAAGATTGTGGTGCGCCTTCCACAGAATCTCGCATCCCGGTGTCTCATATACTCCGCGTGACTTGATTCCGATGAACCTGTTCTCCACCATGTCAACCCTGCCAATGGCATTGTCATGTCCCATCTTGTTCAGATACATGATCATCTCAACAGGCTCTGTCACGACAGTCCCATCATTCTCATTCTTCACCGAGAGCGGGATTCCATCCTTGAATTCAATTGTGAGGATCGTCTCCTTGTCCGCTGCTTTCTCAGGGGAAAGCGTCAGGGAGTAGACATCTTCCGGGCACCTCATCGAAGGATCCTCAAGAATGCCTGCCTCATGGGAGATATGGATCATGTTCTCATCTTCGCTGTATGGCTTCTTGGTTGTGGCCTTGACAGGTATCCCGTTCTCCTCAGCATACCTGAGCATATCGCTCCTGCCTTCGAACTGGGAAAGCCACTCCTCATCCTTCCATGGGCTGATGATCTTAACATCAGGCATATTCATGTAGTATCCGAACTCGAACCTCACCTGGTCGTTGCCCTTTCCTGTCGCTCCGTGAGCAACATACTTCGTGCCCTCTTTCTTCGCAATCTCTATATGCCTCTTTGCGATGATAGGCCTTGCCAGGGATGTTCCGAGCATATATGTGCCCTCATAGATCGTATTGGCCTTGAGAGCAGGGTAGATATAGTCAGTGACAAGAGGTTTCTTAAGATCCTCGATATAGACCTTCGACGCTCCTGTCGCATAGGCTTTCTCCTCTATAGCCTTATAGTCCTCGTTCTGCCCGACATCGGCAACATATGCAATTACATCGAATCCCTTGTTGCTGAGCCATTTGAGGATTACGGAAGTATCGAGACCGCCAGAGTATGCAAGTATGACTTTATCTTTCATAGTATTTATCTCCTAACGATTGCAATTATGCATATTCATCGATTGTTTTCAAGTGATTTTCGAATATTTATGCAAAAATTTAAGTAAATATGCATATTGAGTGAATATTGATTAACCAAACCGGGAATGGAAAGGCAAAAAATAACCTCCAGTGCCGGTGAGACAACCTGGAGGTCTGCATCCCGGACTACACCGGAACGTCTATGGCGGTCCCTCTTCTAGGCAACCCGACTGCACGTCATTTAAGCCACTGATTAGCTTATATCATGAGCATGGAAATTTGTAAATACATTATTTATATAAAAAATCAATAATTCGATATAATTGTTTAAAGAAATGAAATCATTTCTTCAGTTCAGAAGTTGCTATTCTTCAATTATTTACGTACATTAAGCTCCATGAAGGGTTTTTTCATTAAGAAGGCTTTCTTCGATGGCTGGGATAATCTTATAGCAATCGCTCTGATGAACATTGCTTTCCTGGCGGTGATCTATCTTGGTTTCATGGCATTCCTTGCATTCTCTGCTTTCGCTGCTCTCATAATACCTCTGCTGCTTGCAGTTGTTTCTGTCCTCATGGGCGGATCTGCATCTGCGGTGCATAACTACTCCGATTACAAAGGCGATACCTGGGCAGCGCTCAGAAAGGGTATTGCCAGGAATATCAGGCACTCGCTGCTTTTCGCCATCGTCCTGATCATTGCGGTTTTCAATGTCATCCTGCTGATTCCTTTCTATCTATCATACGGCAATGCATTCGGGATAATAATCTCCGTGATGCTGTTCTGGGTTGAGATCATCATCGTCTTATGCCTGCCTTACTACTTCCCGCTGATGAACCATCTTCCAGCGGACAGACCTCTGAAGACTGCTAGGAAGTGCTTCATCATAGTAGGGGATAATTTCGGATTCACGATCTTCTTTCTCTTCTACAATCTTATATGCGCTGCGTTATCGATCTTCACGATAGGCATGATTCCGGGAATCACCGGAATGCAGCTTGCTGCGGAGGATGCGGTGAGGCTCCTGATGATGAAGTATGATTATCTTGAGGAGAATCCCGATGCTGACAGAAAGCATATTCCATGGGATGAGCTTCTTTACGAAGAGAGGGAAAAGGTCGGCCCAAGATCATTCAAGAGCATGATTTTCCCCTGGAAGTAGGTATGAGAGAGATTGAGATAAAGGCACATGCTTATGTCGATATGAAGAAGAGGATAGATTCCCTCTACGGCGAAGGATCCGAGGTCCATAAGCTTGATCACTATTTCAGGCGTCCAGGCGAAAGCATCCAGGCCATGCGCATCAGATCGCACAGAGGGATCATAGAGATGACATGCAAGAAGACAGCCCTGGATGAGATGGGAGAGAATAACTATGAATATGAGTTCCAGGCTCCATCCGACCAGATTGAGAGCGCTGTCCGTTTCTTCCATGCGCTCGGTCTTGAGGATTTCTTCGTAAAGAAGAAGGATGGCTGGGAGTGGTACGGCGATGGTGCCCATATAGAGTTGCTGGAAGTCAATGATCTGGGGTTCTTCCTTGAGATTGAGATCCTTCTTCCTTTCGATGCTCCGGAATATGATGCTGCCGCAGCTGGAAAGGGTATCCGTGCTATCCTCAGCAAGTGCGGAGCCGATGAGGCTGCTATAGAGAGCCGGTCGTACCGTGATATGATACTCAGGAGGTGAAGATGGAATTCAGGGCAAGCCATATACTCGTCAAGGATCTTGCGACAGCGGAGAGGCTGTATGAGCGTGTAAGGAAGGGAGAGTCTTTCCAGTCGCTTGCGCATCAGTACTCCACATGCCCATCAAAGGCAAAGGGAGGGGATCTTGGATGGTTCGGGGAGGGAAAGATGGTGGCTCCGTTCGAGAATGCAGTCAGGAAGATGTCGGTAGGGGCTGTATCGAAGCCTGTGAAGACCCAGTTCGGATACCACATCATCAGGAAGACCGGAGTGCGATGAAGAAGGTTGTCATATATACCGATGGCGCATGTTCCGGCAATCCAGGTCCCGGAGGATGGGGGGCCATCCTTTCCTACAATGGCCATATGAAGGAGATGTCAGGAGGTGAGGAGACCACTACCAATAACCGGATGGAGCTCCAGGCTGCGATATCCGCACTGGAAGCACTGAAGGAGCCGTGCGAGGTCGATCTCTATTCCGATTCGAAGTATCTTGTCGATTCAGTAGTGAAGGGATGGGTCTGCTCATGGGAGAAGGCGGGCTTCATAAGGAAGGGGAAAGCTGTTCCCAATACCGATCTATGGAAGCGCCTGCTTTCTCTTCTTCGTACCCATCGCGTCAGCTTCATCTGGGTCAAAGGCCACGATTCAAATGAGTTCAACAACAGATGCGATGAACTTGCGGTTTCCGAATGGAAGCGCATCAGGTCCAGTCAATGAGGCCTTCGCCTCTCAGGATTCCAGCAGGATCATAGAATGATGGCGGGACGCTCCATGGCCGCTTGCTGAGCTCTTCGCTCTTTTCCTCATCGCTGTCGATGGAATCATAGAACTCGCTGTAGTCCGCCATGATCGATAAAGCCTCGGGATCATCGGGATCCCTTCTGATTATCTCCATTGCAAGTTCCCGGGCTTTCCCGTCCAGCCCGATATCCTGATAGTATCCGGCAAGTATTCCTCTTATATCATTGTTGCCGGGATCCTTCTCCAATATGGCCAGAAGAGTCCTTTCATAGCTTGCCATCATCTTCATGCATCTGTATGCATACGCTTTCAGATAGATGAAGCGGAGCATGTCAGGATACTCTTCCAGAGCCTCATCCGCGGTCCTGATTGCCTTCTCATACTCCTCAGCCTCGATGTATGAGTAGGCGAGATTGTAATAGAGCTTCTCTGAGTCGGAGTGCTCAAGACCGCGCTCATAGACAGCCGCAGCTTCGAGGCCTGAAAGCCTGTATCCCTCCTCAAGGTATGGATTGATATCGATGCTGCTGCATCCTGCAATGATGAGTACGGCAGCGATAAGTATCGGGTATACTCTTCTATCCATGCGGGGATTCTACCCCATACCGATGGATGGAATCAACGAGGATGGTGATTATAATCCTCTCATCTGCTATACTCTCATCGAGGTGAAACTATGAATATTGTTCTTTTAGGCCCTCCAGGGGCAGGAAAGGGAACGGTTGCGGCTCTTCTCAAGAAGGAGCTTGATGTACCGCATATCTCTACTGGCGACATCTTCCGCGAGAATATAAAGAACGGAACAGAGCTCGGCCGGAAGGTTGAGGCGATAATGGCTTCGGGCGGTCTTGTGCCTGATGATGTGACATGCGAGATGGTCCGCGACAGGCTCGGGAAGGATGATACATCCAATGGCTACATCCTTGACGGATTCCCGAGGACGATTGCCCAGGCAGAGGCTCTTTCAACGATCGATGATATCGATTACGTTCTCAACTTCGTCCTTGATGAGGAGGAGATCGTCAGAAGGCTTTCAGGGCGCCGCCTCTGCAAGTCTACAGGAAGGATCTACCACATCGTCACGAATCCTCCGAAGAAGGAAGGAATAGATGATGAGACAGGTGAGCCGCTTATCCAGCGCGACGATGACAAGCCTGAGGCCATCAGGCACCGTCTTGAGGTTTACAAGGCATCTACGGAGCCTCTTATCGGCTACTACAAAGACAAGGGACTTCTTGTTGATATCGATGCATCGGTATCTCCGGAGGACGTTCTTGCTTCAATAATCAAAGCAGTAGGTCGCTGATTACAATGCACGCCCTGGGTGATATAATGATCCCAGGGTATTTTCATGCTTGATATCAAGGTATTCTCATCCTATTCCGACGTATTCGTCTCACCGCTCTTCCCGGAAAAGGGAGGTGAGGTCTCTCTTTCAATCGTATTCTCCGAAGCTCCGGACGGCGTACTTCTCCGCGCAGACGGCCCTTCAGGCTATCTCTGGTCCTATCCGATGGAAAGGAGCGGTACTCTGAACGGTGCAATACGCTATACGGCAAAGTGCAAGATACCATGCTCCGATGAAATCTTCCATTATTTCTTTGTCTTTTTCCGCAGAGGTAAAAGCTATTACTATTCTTCAAAGGGAATAACAAGGAGCGTTCCCTCCGTCCCTGATAGGTTCTCGCTTATTCCATCCCTGGAGGCCCCTTCATGGGTCGCTTCATCGACATGCTATCAGATATTCCCTGACAGATTCTGCTCAAGCGGTGGATGCGGTGCGAAGGAAGGGGAGTATGAGTATGATGGAGGAAGGGTGTCGACTCCGTCCTGGGATGATGTCCCGAAATCATTTGAGAGCGCCCGATGCCTTGATTTCTACAATGGCGATCTGAAGGGCATAGCCAGCAAGGCTTCCTATCTCAGCTCTCTTGGTATCACCGCCCTTTACATCAATCCTGTCAATGATGCGAGAACCGTCCATCGCTATGACAGCGCGGACTTCTTCCACGTCGATCCCAAGCTGGGGGGTGATGAGGCATTGATCGATATGATAAGGGTTCTCCATGACCATGGGATCCGGATTATCCTTGACATCTCGATAAACCATACGGGTATATGCTCCCCATGGTATCTTAAGGCTCTCTCCGATCCGGATAGCGATGAGGCGTCATTCTACATGCATGATGAGAACGGCATCAGGTTCTGGAATGGTGTCAGGACCCTTCCAGAGCTTGACTACAGATCCCAGAAGCTCAGGGATCTTATCTATCGCAATGCAGGATCCGCGATGCAGAAGTTCATACGTCCGCCATTCGGCATCGATGGATGGAGGCTTGATGTCGCACCAGAGGTCGGGAGAAGCGGGGATATGCAGATTTCAATGGAGATCTGGAGGGAAGTCCGCAGATGTCTGAAGGATATAAGGCATGATCTCTATATAGTCGGGGAGGACTGGGATGACAGCACTCAGTACCTTTCAGGCGATATGTGGGATGGCGTGATGAACTACTATGGAGCAGGCAGGATCATCAGGAGCTGGATGGGAGAGAGGGACAGATATCTCTCCGCAGGATGGGGGTTCGATCCTGAGCGTGAGGCGGAGTGGACTGGCGAGGAGACCGCGGAGGCGCTGATGGATGCCTTCAGATCGCTTCCATCCCAGATGCCTTATCTTCAGATGAACCTCTTCGATTCCCATGATACTCCAAGACTGCACTGCAACAGCGCCGTCATGGACAGGGAGCTCTACCATGGCGCTGTGATTGCCCTCTTCCTTCTTCCGGGAATGCCCTCTGTCTATTATGGCGATGAGATAGGACTCGGTGGCAGGATGGGATCGCCGGAGGGCGCCCGCTATCCAATGCAATGGGATGAGGGGAAGTGGGATATGGAGAGGCTTGGACTGTATAAGGCGATGGCAGATATCAGGAAGATGGATTTCCTGCCTTACTCCGCTTTCTCCGTTTGCGGAATAGACAGCGAGGCATTCGCAATATACAGGATAGGAAGGGGCAAGGCTGCTGTCGGCATCATCAACCGATGTCCGAGGGACCGCCATGTATCGATCGATGCATTCATGCTTCCGAAGAACAGCTGCACTGTGCTCTATGGGAATGCATTCCCTGAGATCTCAGAGACCGGGATATCCGTGCATCTAAGAGCGAAGGAGAGCGCAGTCCTGCTCTTTGCTGATACAACGCTTCCTGAGAGAAGAGGGACTATTGCCTAAAAACATCTATTATGTGATAAATAATAGGCCAAGGAGAAAAATCCATGGCCTATTTCTTTGAAGAGCTTTCGCGTACTTTCAGCGAGTATCTGCTCGTTCCCGGATATTCCTCATCGGAATGCATTCCATCGAATGTTTCGCTCAGGACACCTCTTGTGAAATTCAGGAAAGGTGAGGAGAGCGCTATATCGCTCAATATCCCTATGGTAAGCGCTATCATGCAGTCCGTATCCGGAGAGCGGATGGGCGAAGCGCTTGCAAGGGAGGGTGGTGTTGCCTTCATCTATGGCTCTCAGAGCGCGGAAAGCGAGGCTGAGATGATCCGCCGCGTCAAGGCCTACAAGGCTGGCTTCGTGGAATCCGATAGCAATCTGACTCCAGACAGCACTCTTGGCGATGTCCTTGAGCTTACGAAGAGGACAGGCCATTCGACTATAGCGATAACTTCGGATGGAACAGCCACCGGAAAGCTCGAAGGGGTAGTCACCAGCAGGGACTACAGGATAAGCCGCATGACAGAGGATGAGAAGGTATCATCTTTCATGACTCCTGTCTCGAAGATCATCTATGGAAAGGAGGGCATAACGCTCTCTGAGGCCAATGACATAATCTGGGAGCACAAGCTCAACCAGCTTCCCATACTGACTGAGGACGGTCATCTCGTATCATTCGTGTTCAGAAAGGATTATTCGACCCATAAGGAGAATCCGAATGAGCTTCTTGACTCCAGGAAGAGATATATTGTCGGAGCTGGTATCAATACAAGGGACTATGAGACGCGCGTGCCGCTTCTTGTTGATGCAGGAGCGGATGTTCTCTGCATAGACTCCTCCGAGGGTTTCTCCGAATGGCAGCAGCGGACGCTTTCATGGATCAGGGAAAGGTACGGGGACTCTGTGAAGGTCGGTGCTGGAAATGTCGTTGATGGGGATGGATTCAGATTCCTTGCTGATGCGGGTGCTGATTTCATAAAGGTCGGCATAGGCGGTGGATCGATCTGCATAACCCGCGAGACGAAGGGCATAGGAAGAGGACAGGCTTCTGCCCTGATCGATGTTGTAAAGGCACGTGATGAGTACTATGAGAGGACAGGCATATACATTCCTGTATGCTCCGACGGAGGCATAGTATTCGACTATCATATGACAATCGCTCTTGCCATGGGGGCGGACTACGTGATGCTCGGACGCTATTTTGCCAGATTCGACGAGTCGCCGTCTGCTCTTGTCAATATCAATGGCAACTACCTCAAGGAGTACTGGGGCGAGGGATCGCAGAGAGCGAGGAACTGGCAGCGCTATGACCTCGGAGGAGAAAGGAAGCTCTCATTCCCAGAAGGCGTTGATTCGTATGTGCCATATGCCGGCTCCCTGAAAGATAATGTCGCTCTTACGATATCGAAGATAAAATCGACAATGTGCAACTGCGGAGCACTCTCTCTTGAGGAGTTCAGGAAGAAGGCAAGGCTGACGATTGTTTCCCCGACATCGATTGTCGAGGGCGGTGCCCATGATGTCATCCTCAAGGATAAGCTCCAGATGGATGTCAAGTGACAAAATACCTTAAAGGTATTATATTAAGTGCTGGATGCCCTCAGTTGTCATTTTATCCATAAAGTGATATCTTGCAGGAGTAATCTGATATGAAATTATCGATTGTGCTGAACGATCAGAAGGAGAAAGAAAGATGAAAATCGGAATCAATGGATTCGGAAGAATCGGCCGTTTCGTATTCCGCGCAGCTATGAACCGCCCGGATGTCGAGATCGTGGGAATCAATGACCTCTGCCCGGTGGACTACCTCGCTTATATGCTCAAGTATGACACAATGCATGGCCAGTTCGAAGGAACAATCGAAGCTGATGTGGAGAAGTCCCTTCTCATCGTCAATGGCCATAAGATCCGCGTAACAGCATGCAAGGATCCTAACGAGCTCAAGTGGGATGAGGTCGGTGCTGAGTACGTTGTCGAGTCAACAGGACTCTTCCTCACAAAGGAGAAGGCACAGGCTCACATCAACGCTGGTGCAAAGTATGTTGTAATGTCAGCTCCTTCAAAGGATGACACACCGATGTTCGTTGTTGGCGTAAACGAGGATACATATGTAAAGGGAACACAGTTCGTTTCCAATGCATCCTGCACAACAAACTGCCTCGCACCTATTGCAAAGGTTCTCAACGACAACTTCGGAATCGTAGATGGCCTTATGACAACTGTCCACTCAACAACAGCTACACAGAAGACTGTTGACGGACCTTCAATGAAGGACTGGAGAGGTGGACGCGCTGCTTCTGGCAACATCATCCCATCCTCAACTGGTGCTGCAAAGGCTGTAGGAAAGGTCATTCCTTCCCTCAATGGCAAGCTCACAGGTATGTCAATGAGAGTTCCTACTCTTGATGTCTCTGTTGTAGACCTCACAGTCAACCTTGCTAAGCCGACCAAGTATGAGGACATCTGCAAGGCTATGAAGGAAGCTTCTGAGGGCTCACTCAAGGGCATCCTCGGCTACACAGAGGACGCTGTTGTCTCCTCCGACTTCCTCGGTGACACAAGAACATCGATCTTCGATGCAAAGGCTGGTATCGCTCTTACAGATACATTCGTGAAGGTCGTTTCCTGGTATGACAATGAGATCGGCTACTCCAACAAGGTTCTTGATCTCATCGCTCATATGAAGAAGGTCAACGGCTGATTCATATCCGGTGCTTTATGCCCGGGCATAGATACGGGCCTGCCGGAAAGCAGGCCTGTTTTCATAAAGGAAGGTTTTTATGAAGCTGAATACTATCAATGAAGCGGATCTCAAAGGGAAGAAAGTCCTTATCCGTGTTGATTTCAATGTTCCACTCAAGAATGGTGTAGTGACAGATGCTACAAGAATCAAGGCAGCTCTTCCTACAATCAAGTATATCCTTGACAACGGTGCATCCCTTGTCGTCATGACACATCTCGGACGTCCAAAGGGACAGAAGAATCCAGACTTCTCCCTTGCTCCTGTAGCTGCTGAGTTCTCCAAGCTCCTTGGAAAGGAAGTCAAGCTTGCTCCGGATGTGATCGGACCAGAGGTCGAGAAGGAAGTCAAGGCTCTCCAGCCTGGTGAGGTTCTCCTTCTTGAGAACGTCAGATTCTACAAGGAAGAGGAGGGCAACGATCCTGAGTTCGCAAAGACTCTCGCTTCCTATGGGGATATCTACTGCAATGATGCATTCGGAACCGCACATCGCGCACATGCATCCACAGAGGGTGTTTCACACTATCTCCCATCATATGCTGGTTTCCTCATCGAGAAGGAAGTCAAATTCATGGCTCCTCTTCTTGAGAATCCTGACAAGCCTTTCGTCGCAATCATCGGTGGATCGAAGGTCTCTTCCAAGATCACAGTCCTCGAGTCCCTTGTACGCACATGCGACACTGTCGTAATCGGCGGTGGCATGGCATATACATTCCTCAAGGTCCAGGGTCACAAGATCGGAAAGTCCCTTGTAGAGGATGATTATCTTGAGACAGCTTCATCCTTCCTCAAGAAGGCTGCGGAGAAGGGTGTTGAGGTCATCCTTCCTGTCGATCATGTTGCCGCTGCAGAGTTTGCTGAGACAGCAGCCCCTGTTGCTATCGATGGTGTTGATATCCCTGATGATCTCATGGGCATGGATATCGGAGCAAAGACGACCGAGAAGATCGTTGCAGCTGTCAGGAATGCAAAGTCCGTTGTATGGAATGGCCCGATGGGTGTATTCGAATTCCCTGCATTCGCAAAGGGAACGGAGGAAGTCGCAAAGGCTCTTGCAGCATCGGATGCGACAACTGTCGTAGGTGGCGGTGACAGCGTAGCAGCTATCAACAAGTTCGGGCTTGCTGACAAGATTTCGCATGTATCGACAGGTGGCGGAGCTTCCCTTGAGTTCCTTGAGGGCAAGGAGCTTCCTGGAATCAAGGCATTGGAGAAATAATATGAGAAGAGCATATATCGCTGGAAACTGGAAGATGAATCTCACTCCCTCCGAGGGAGCAAAGTATGCAGCCTCGCTTGCAGAGGCTGTGAAGAAGGAAGCTCCTGACTGCCGTGTCATGATCGCACCTTCTTTTGTATCGATTCCTGCTGTACTGAATGCAGTCAAGGGCTCTGACATCATCGTTGCTGCCCAGAATATGGCTAATCACCTTTCCGGTGCATATACCGGAGAGGTATCCCCTGAGATGCTTCTTGATCTCGGTGTCAGGACGGTTATCCTCGGCCACAGTGAGAGAAGACAGTACTACGGTGAGACAGATGAGATCATCAACTCAAAGGTGCTTCTTGCTCTCTCTCTGAAGATGGATGTCGTCCTCTGCGTAGGCGAGACGCTTGAGGAGAGGAAGTCAGGCAGGCTTGAGGAAGTTCTCAAGAGGCAGCTTGAGGTAGGTCTCAAGGATGTTCTTCCTGAGGAGATGGAGCACATCACCATTGCTTACGAGCCTGTATGGGCAATCGGAACAGGTGAGACAGCAACGCCTGAGGATGCAGATGGCGCACACAGCTTCATCCGCTTCACAGTCGCTTCTTTGTACTCCGATGATATTGCTAAAAATCTGATTATACAGTATGGTGGTTCCGTTAAGGCCGGTAATGTTAAGGCCCTGATGGCAAAGGAGAATGTCGATGGAGCGCTTGTAGGAGGTGCATCTCTTACGCTCGAACAGTTCCTGCCCATCATAACATATAGCAAGTAATGGAGTAAAAGATGAGTATTTTAGGTATCATACTTCTTGTGCTTTTCTGCATTGTCGCACTGCTTCTTATCTTCCTTGTCACAGTTCAGGATGAGAACAGCGTAGGTCTTGGTGGAATCTTCGGCGGTGGTTCTGAGTCCGCTTTCGGATCCGGGACATCCTCATTCATCACCAAGGCAACGACAACGCTGGCGATTGTCTTCATGGTCCTTTCGCTTGTTGTTGCATTCGTCAACAAGACAAGTGATTCCGTTCCTGAAGCTACAGCTGCAGCGGCTGCAGCAGCTCCTGCTGAGAGCTGGGTTGACCAGGCAGCAAGCACAGAGGCTGGAACAGATACTGTTTCCGCACAGTGATTCCTTTTATCCGGAATGCCGGCTTCCCTTATGTGGCTAGCCGGCTTATATTTTCTATATAGGAGGAAAACGGATGCAGGTTTGTATCCTTTATGCTGGAAAGACACGCGAAAGCGACAAGCTCAAGGCTATTTCGGAAGCACTTGCGAAAGGAATAGCTGGCAATGGCCATATTGCTGATGTTGTGAATATGCGTTCTGAGGATAAAAGGCTCACAATCTATGATTATGTGATCATAGGTACGGAGCCTGTTTCTTTTTTCTCAGCCTCGATTCCTGAGGACATCAGAAAGTATCTTGCGGAAGCGGGCACTGTATCGGGAAAGCGATGCATGGCATTCGTCTCCGGAAGCGGACTGAGAAAGGGGAAGACGCTTCTCAATCTTATGAAGGCAATGGAGGGTGAGGGGATGATCCTCAAGCTCTCTGAAGTGATAAAGAACCCTGGAGAGGCCCAGGCTATCGGAAAGCGCCTCAATGTAGAGAGGAATTTTTGATGAAGAGAGTTTTTGCTGTAATTGCTATGCTGCTCGCGGTTTTCTCCGTTTCAGCAGCCTCCATGATTTCCCAGCCAGCTGCGACTGTGAATCTTATCCGCAACAGTGTCATAACAGTTGAGGATCTGAATGCAGAGGTTGAGAGATTCAGGAATGCAGGCATGCAGAATGTCACCGCACAGGACGTTCTGCAGACAATGATAAATGATGAGGTATTCATCCAGGGCGCAGAGCGTGATGGGATCGTGATCAATGATCGCCAGATCGATTCGCTCTACAAGCAGGTCTTCAACAATGCCGTACAGCAGGCTGCGCTTGCTGGACAGACTGTGACAGAGGATCAGTTCCAGGCCGAGATCATCAGGCAGTTCGGCTCAATCGAGAACTATCGTGAGTCGCTGAAGAACCAGCAGATACTCAATATGTACCTCATGCAGGAGAGAGGCGAGGAGCTTCAGAATGTGACTGAGCCGTCTGAGAGCGATATCCAGAGCTTCTTCAGGCAGAATCAGCAGACATTCTTCCAGCCTGAGGCGGTAAAGCTCTCCCATATCTACATGGAGAAGACAGGTGATGCAGATGCTGATGCGGCAAAGAAGGCAGAGCTTGAGGATGTCAGCGCTAAGATCTCATCCGGTGAGATAACATTCGAGAAGGCTGTCCAGGAGTACAGCGAGGATGATCCTTCAAGAGGCAATGGAGGGGAGATCGGCTGGCTCACAGTCAACAATGCCCAGGCAAGGCAGGGCTGGGGCGATGCATTCTGCGATGCAGTCCTGATGCTCGATGCCGGTGATATCTCTCCTGTCCTTGAGTCCAATACAGGGTATCATATCGTCAAGGTCTCCGTTCACAGCATGGGCAAGCTCCTTGGTCTCAATGATCCTGTCTCCCCGGAGGATCCAACTACGGTCCATGACTATATCTATCAGGTTCTCTATACGAGGAATTCGCAGATAGCTGCTTCACAGGCTCTCGAGTCGCTTCTTGCAGAGCTGAGAGGAGAGGCAAGGATCAATATCCTTTACAAGGGCAACTGATGAAAAGACATCGTGACAGGGAGATAGCGGTCTCAACGCTCTATTCTCTCGATTTCAATGGCAATCTTGTTCCTGGTGCGGAGTTCGACCCGTACCAGGGAATGAATGAGGAGGAGGTCTCCTCTCTCGGTGAGGATGACAAGGTCTTCATCCGCTTCCTTGTTTATGGAACACTTGAGAATCTTGAGGGCATTGACGCCCTCATCTCTCGGTATTCGCTCAACAGACCTATCGAGAAGATCGATCTTGTTGACAGGAATATCCTACGCATTGCTTTCTACCAGCTAGCGTTCTCCAGGGATGTGCATCCTGCGATAGTCATTGATGAGGCTGTGAAGCTCTCCCAGGAGCTTTCCAATGATGTCTCATTCCGCTTCATCAACGGAATCCTCGATGCATACAGGAAGGATAATCTCAAGGAGGAGAAATGATCCAGCTTAAATCCGACAGCGAGATCGATGGGATAAGAACGAGCGGTCACATGCTTGCTGAGATGTTTGAGGAGATCGGTCCCCAGATACAGGCAGGTATGAGCACATGGGATGTAGACAAGCTCTTCCATGACTGGATGAAGAGACATCATGCCGGAGCTCCATGTGTCGGCTATATGGGATATCCTGCAGCGACATGCGTCTCAGTCAATGATATGGTCATCCATGGTATTCCTTCGAAGACGGAGATCCTCAAGGATGGGGATGTTGTATCTGTCGATATCTGTCTCGAGAAGAATGGATTCATCAGCGATTCGACCCATACGTATGAGATCGGTCATGTCTCTCCGGACGTCCATAAGCTCAATATTGAGACGGAGAAGAGCCTCTATCTCGGTATTGAGGCTGCAGGAAAGCCTGGTGCCAGGATCCAGGATATCGCAGCAGCAGTCTCAGGGCATTGCCGCAAATTCGGATATGGCGTTGTCAGGGATTACTGCGGACACGGCGTCGGCTTCGAGCTTCATGAGGATCCCGAGATCCCTAACTATGTCTCTCTGATGAATCCCAATCCGAGGATACGGAAGGGAATGGTTTTCGCGATAGAGCCCATGATCAACATGGGAACGTACAGGATAAAGACAGATCCCGATGGGTGGGGAGTCAGGACCGCTGATGGAAAGCCTGCCTGCCATTGGGAGCATACAGTAGCCATGACGGATTCCGGGCTGGAGATACTGACCCGGATCTGAAAGGAGGGGATATGGCGAAGGACTTCATCACATGCGACATGATAAGGGATGCTGCTCTCAAGCTCGTGAGGAAGATGCACGTTGAGGATCATTTCATTCCGGATGTGATCTACGACTCGCTCCGTGGCGGTGCATATATGGCAAATGTCATGAGCGAATACTATAAGCTTATAGCGAAGAAGGAGGGCAGGTCTCCTGTATTCTATGCTGCAGTTGTCGCACGTTCCTATGGCTCTGTCCAGGAGCACTCCGGCCATGTTGATATCGATGGATGGACATGGAGTCCGAAGAACCTGAAGAAGGGCCAGAAGATCCTCATTGTCGATGACATCTTCGATACCGGAATGACTGTCAATGCGCTTGTCGGACAGGTGATGAAGGAGGGTATTCCAAGAGAGGATATAAAGGTTGCTGTCCATGACTACAAGGTGCCTCTCTACAAGAACGAGCCGCCTCTTTCTATCCAGCCTGACTACTGGTGCAGAAAGCATATCCTCAAGAAACCCGAGGACTCCAAATGGATCCACTATACCTGCCATGAGTTCATAGGGCTTACACATGATGAGATCGATGAGGTATACAAGGATCCTGAGGTCAGATCGATTCTCCATGAGATACTGGAATGATTAATCAGCCGGAGGCAGCACGCTTCCGGCTTTTTCCTTCAGCCATCCAGCAGAGTGGCAGAAGATATAGATAGCATGCTGCTGCAAGGGATGCCATCGGCGCTCCTGTTACAGATAGGGGAACGCTTCCTGCTATCGACCATGGGATAAGCGGCGCGATAACGATCACAGTATTCTCAAGAGCAAGCATCATCTTCATTCTGTCTTTCTCAAGATCTGAGCATAGCTGGTAAGTAAGCATTGTCGCGAGTGTCTGGTTGCATGAGACCATCGATGTCAGCACAGAGACGATGACTATTGCCGGACGATGCATTGCCCCAGATCCAAGTCTTGCCTTAAGCGGCTCAAGAATCCCTGTCTCCCGGAATATGCCGGAGAATGATGAGGATATGGCAACAATCAGCGCTACATTGAGCATTGAGAGGATTCCTCCGCCATCAAGGATGCTTCCAAGCTCTGCGGATTCTGCCTTGTAGCCAAATAGAAGGAGTGAGGGGATTTCCTCAATGCCCATTTCCTCATAGAAGATGCAGATGATGAGAGCAGCAATCACGCTTATAGCCATTGTCTTCTTCGTGCCTATTCTCAGGAATGACAGAAAGAGCATGAGGAATGCAGGGATTATAGGAATGATACCGATCCTGAATGAATTCCTGAAAAGCACAGCAAGTCCTGTATCAAGCGGAGCAGATTCATCAGAGAGAAAGCTGAGAGTTGAATAGATGATAATAGAAATGGCAAAAGGCAGAGCCGAAGAGCGCATCATCATCGGTATATTCCCATTTACATCGGTCTTCGTGAGGTCAGCAACAAGCAGCGCACTTGTCGAGACAGGCGAGCACCTGTCACCGAAGAACACGCCTGACAGCACTGCTCCTCCTGCAAGCACTGGGCTGATTCCGATGGATTCAGCCATTGTCATGGATATCACACCGACAGTTGCTGCACTGCCGAAGGAAGTGCCTGTCAGAAAGGATATAAGGCAGTTGATCAGAAAGACCGCTCCAAGGAACCATTCTGGACGGATACCAGGAAGAGCATAGATGATGACAGATGGTATAGTGCCTGCAGCTCTCCATGTCGCTGTCAGCATCCCGATCAGGACAAAGGCAGAGAGTATGTTCCTTGTTTCGTATATTCCTTCCAGGGATATCCTGAGAACAGAAACAGGAGTAAGCCCAGAACGTATGGCATGTATGAAGAATATCAAGTATCCGGCAGCAAGGGCCCATACTATGGAAAACCCAAGTGTTATAGATACTATGAGAACAGCAATGAATGACAGGATAGCCATAGGGAAATAGTAGGAAAACGTTGATGCAGGGTCAACAATGAAAAAGAAAAGGCAGCACCGATCGGGGCACTGCCTGTGATATGTAATCAGATCATAGGAACTGTGACAGCTGGTATTCAGAACCTGTTCTGATCTTCTCGAGCCTTGCTGTTCCTGTAGCCTGAGGACGTACGATGTAGAATCCGTTGTCCTGTGTGATCATGAGATACTCATGTGATTTCGTTCCATGTTTTCCGACAAAGCAGAGAGGAACGACATCCGCATCCTCGGAGACCGAGACTATTGAAGGACGGGATTTATTGTTTACCTCAGAATCATCTGTTATATCCTCTCTCCAGTATATTCCATTGTCCGAGAGATAGCCGACTATGCTGTTGCCATCCTTGTAGATAGTCAGGTAATTGTCCTCCCTGTCCAGAACATCGAATCTAAGCTCTCCCTGCCTGAGTCTTCCGTTGTATCCGTTCTCAGAGTAGCTTCTGTCTATCGGGCATATCTCACCGCTCGCGATTGCTGCATACTGTCCATCAGATCCCATAGGATAGTCCAGGGAATCATGGAAGGTGTGGATCTTCAGAGCCTTTCCACCCTCGATCAGGTAGAGATCATTCATGTTGTCAGGAATATCGATCTCAGGATCATCGCTTGTAGCCTTGAGAACACCATCACCTATCATCTGGGAGTTAGCCGGAAGAGTGCCGGAGACAACGGAGGTGAATTCAAGCGATGCGTCATTGATCTCAATGACTGCGTAGTTCGTGGGATCAAGCTTAGAAGCTCCCTGAAGGACGAAGAGAGTCTGTATCTTATCGACAGCGATGCGCGATACGGCAAAGCTGGTGATGTTTGGATTGTCAAGACCGCTGACCGTGCACTTATTCCCAGTCTTTGCAGCCTCTGCAGCTTCCTTCGTTATCTCACCGCTTTCAGGAATCTCGATATAGAAGAAATTGAATAGCCCTGTTGTCCTGTCCTTGTAAGCCATGTACAGAAGTCCATCCTGTACAGCAAACGGGAACTCGTCATCCCTTGATGATTCAAGGATCTTCTCATACCTGATCTCATTGCCATTGGCATTCTCGCGAGGTGCAGAGTAAGCCTTGTAGATATCCCAGTCGCGCTCGAGATAGATATTCGTCCCATCATTTCCCAGATAGCTCTGATTGTAGTTCTCCTCCTCCTCTGCAAACTGGTATGCCCACTGCAGAACACCTCTGGATGAATCATTGCAGGAAGCGATAAGGAGGATTGCAAGCAATATAAGCAGTATTCTCTTTTTCATGATTATCTCCTTCAGTGCCTGTATGTGACTGAGATCATAAGAGGAACTGTCGCATACATGGAGTTCTTCTTGGCTGCATCGCCCGTGAAGCCATACAGCTCAGGAACGAAGTGGAAGCCTGCGGTAATTCCCGCACCCCACTCATTGGTGAAGAAATAGCGCATGCCTATCTCGAATGTTATTCCAAGATTGATGCTTGAATAATCGCTTATGGAGATATAATCAAGTCCGATTCCAAGTGAGATGGGGATCTCGAAGGCTCCCTGGAGGGGGACATAAGACATCTTCACAAGTATAGGAACAGATGTATAGACATCATTGCTCCTTACAAAATCAAAATGATAGCCGAGCTCTCCACCGATCGCGAAATACTCATTCAGGAATACCTGATAGGAAATCGAACCGAATCCTCCTATCGTATGGTGGGTCTGTCCATCTCCCGCACCGAATCCGAACGTAAGGGGGAATTCACTTCCTGGATCGTAGTAGAAGAACGGTATCGTAGGACCTGCGGATATCGAGAAGATCTGTGAGCCCGTGTCATAGTATGTAGGCATAGCTGCGATGTGCATCGATGCAGCAACTACCAGCAGGATGATTGCTATGAATTTCTTCATCATTTACTCCTGATGCGATTATACATGAAGTGGTTAGTTCATTCAAACAGACTTGAGACGCACAAACTTACTCTCTATAATCCATTTTATGAGAAGATTAGGCTGCAAGAAAGTTTCTGAATCCGTCCTTGAGAATATAAGGAAAAGAACCGAACTGTTCATCAGTGAAGGAAATAGAGCTCCGTCGCTTGCTGTTGTCCTCGTTGGAGAGGATCCGGCAAGCCAGACATATGTCAGGAAGAAGGCTGAAGCCGCGCTCTCTCTTGGCTTTGTGCATTTTCAGTATAGTCTGAGTGCAGATACAGAGGAGAAGGATCTTCTTCACCTGATTGATGAGCTTAATGAGAGGGATGATGTTGACGGCATACTCGTACAGCTGCCGCTCCCGCGCTCAATCGATGCTGATAAAGTCATAGACAGGATCGCACCTGAGAAGGATGTTGATGGCTTCACCCCGATCAATGTCGGAAGGATGGCAATCGGCAAGGAGGCCTTCATCCCATGCACTCCCAAGGGAATAATGGAGACCCTCAGGTACTATGGCATTGAGACTGCAGGGAAGAATGTGACGATCATCGGCAGGAGCAATATCGTGGGAAAGCCTATGGCGCTTCTCCTGATGCAGAAGGGAGCCGATGCGACTGTCACTGTCTGCAACACGAAGACGCAGAACCTCAAGGAGCATACGCTCTCTGCTGATATAGTGATCGTCGCCGCAGGACATCCTGGAACGATTGATGAATCATACATCAAGGATGGGGCTGCAGTGATCGATGTCGGTGTCAACAGGATAGATGATCCATCAAAGGAGAAGGGCTTCAGGCTTGCTGGCGATGCGGACTATGATTCTTTCAGGGACAGGGATGTATCCATAACTCCTGTGCCGGGTGGAGTAGGGCTGATGACTGTCTCGATGCTGATGGAGAATACCCTTGAGGCTGCTATCAGGAGAAGAGGCAGGTGAGATACCTTATCGAAACATATGGCTGCCAGCTGAACAAGGCTGAATCGGATGCTCTTGAGATCCTTCTGCGAGGAAGAGGTATTGAGAAGACTGAGGACCCGCGGCAGGCAGATGCCGTCATCCTCAACACATGCTCTGTCAGAAAGACTGCGGAGAACAGGATATGGGGACGCCTCGGATTCTACTCTGCTGAGAAGAGAAAGCATGGGACGATGATAATCGTCACAGGATGCATGGCAGAACGGCTCAAGGAGGATCTTAAGAAGGAAGCTCCGTATGTTGATGCTGTCATCGGGACAAACGACAAAGCTTCCATCCCGGATTTCATTCTTTCCGGAAAGACTGGCGCCTCTGATCATTACAGCTTCCAGAGCTCTTACTATCAGGAGGGTGCATACTCAAGCTATGTTCCCATAATGAATGGGTGCAACAACTTCTGCTCATACTGCATCGTCCCTTATGTCAGGGGCAGGGAGGTGTCCCGGCCGGTTGAGGATGTCATAAGGGAGATAAGATACCTTGATGATAGATGTGTCAGGGAGATCACTCTTCTGGGACAGAATGTCAACTCATATGCATCGGAGTATGAAGGAAAGCCTGTCGATTTCCCGACTCTGCTCGAGATCATCGTACCGTACATGCATAATATTGAATTCGTCCGCTTCGAGTCACCTCATCCGAAGGATTTCTCGGATCATCTGATCGATGTCATTGCATCAGAGAGACGTGTCTCAAAGCATATACATTTGCCTATGCAGTCAGGATCGACAAGGATTCTCTCCCTTATGAACAGGAAAAATACCAGGGAGTCGTTCATCGCTCTTATCGATAAGATGCGCGAAAGGATCCCTGGTCTCACATTTTCGACCGATGTAATGGTTGGATTTCCTTCAGAAACGGAAGAGGAGTATGAGGAGACTCTTTCGATGATGGAGAAGATGGGATGCACTGAAGCATTCATGTACTACTTCAACCCGAGAGAGGGGACCAGGGCTGCTGGGATGGATGGCCAGATTGCTGATGATGTGAAGATCAGACGGCTTGAGCGTCTCATCGATGAGCAGCTCATGAGGCAGAAGAGGATAAAGGAGGGCATGCTCCCGTTCAAAAGCAGGGTGATCGTCACAGGTCTGAGCCGCGATGATGAGGGCATGTATCTTGGACGGAGCGAGCATAATGACTACTTTGCTTTCACATCCGCATCGGAGCTCAGCGAAGGCATGATGGCCGATGTATATGCTGATGAGCTCAGCGGCAATACTTTCAGGGGGCACAGAGTTGAATGATATCTCAGGATTCATTGATCTCTATAGGAAATCGAGCAGGATCGCAGTGCTGACAGGTGCTGGTGTATCGACGCTTTCCGGGATTCCCGACTTCCGCTCCTCTGGAGGATTGTATTCCAAGGAGTTCGGGAACATGAGCGTGGAGGAGATCCTGGAGATCGGGTTCTTCCGCTCACATCCCGATGTCTTCTATTCATGGGCCAGGGAAAACTGGTACCAGATGGACAGCTTTGAGCCGAATATAATCCACAGGACACTTGCAGAGATGGAGAAGAGGGGAAAGCTCTCCGAGGGGATATTCACCCAGAACATCGATAATCTTCATCAGAGAGCAGGCTCAAGAAAGGTATATGAGCTTCATGGCAGCGTCCGCTTCGGGTACTGCATGAACTGCCATAAGCAATACAGCTATCAGGAGATTTCGAAGGAGGTCAATGCCGGTAATGTTCCCGTCTGCTCATCATGCGGTGGTGTCATAAAGCCTGACATCGTATTCTATGGAGAGCCCTTGAACTCCTCTGTCCTCATGCGTGCTGAGAATGCCTTTGCGAATGCTGATCTCGCAATCGTCCTCGGTTCATCTCTTGTAGTCAATCCTGCAGCATCCCTGCCTTATATATCGGTCCGCGGTGGAAAGGATATCGTGATCGTCAACAAGCAGAGGACATATATCGATGACTATGCATCCATCAGATATGATGATCTTGAGGAGTTCTTCACATCATTCTCTGATTATCTCAGTGAAAGCCGTTGAAACAGCTGATGGATAGGGTACTCTATTGACGATTCAGCTATTCTCTACTATTTTTAATATAGCAATATGGGGGTGTTCTGGTTTCGACTGGCTTTGCTATGCCATAGACTGCGGGTCAAGAGCTGACTTGTAAAACCGGCACCGAAAATTAAATGCAAAGAAAGAAGACGAGTACGTCTCTGACGAAGCATTTGCTCTTGCTGCTTAATCGCAGCTGAGAGCGGGAATCACTGGGTTAAGCCTCTGATCCTTTGATTTCTTTACCTGAGGGGGCTTTCTCCTAGATAGGCGCCGGGTCTGGGAGGAGATCAAGGCGATGCACCGGATGGCCGCGCGTTCCGCTGCCTTAGTCCGGCTAAGATAGAAGCGGGACTATATCCGTAGACGTTTATGGGTGGATTGTTAGGACGGGAGTTCGAGTCTCCCCACCTCCATTGCAGGTAAGTATGGCTGAGAAGGTTGATGTAAGGATCACAAAGACGAAAGAGCGCCTGAGAAGGGCTCTTCTTGATCTGCTGAGGACGAAGTCCATTTCTGATATCTCCGTAAGCGAGATATGCAAGAACGGGAATGTCAACCGCAATACATTCTACTGCCATTATGATTCCGTTGCTGATCTTCTCTCAGAGGTTGAGGGCTCCTTTCTCGAGGAACTAAGCGCAAGCATAAAGATCTCCGGAGAGACTGTCGAGTCGGTTTCCGATCTTGTCTATCTGATACTCAGGATAGCCAGGGCAAACAATGATCTCTGCTCGCTGCTGTTCTCCGAGAATGGCGATAAGAAGTTCCTGGCTAACATCCTGACCTTTGCTCTTCCGTCCGCCGTTGAGAACTGGTCTGAGGAGCTCGGCATAAGCCGGAGAGATTCCGAGATGCTCTATTACTTCATATCAGGGGGAGCTGTCAGGGTGATAGAGCAGTGGGTCGCAAGCGGATTCCTCGAGAATGAGAAGATGATAGCAGACAAGCTGAACTCCATGATCCTCGGTGCACAGAGCGCTGTTGCGCATCAGTAGCTGTTGATTTCCCTGAGCTGCCTTCTTGCATCCCTGTTGAGGTCGCGTTCCCTTATAGCATCCTTCTTGTCGCGGACATTCTTTCCTCTGGCCAGAGCTATCTTCATCTTTACAAGATTGCCTTTGAGATAGATTTCCAGAGGAACGATAGTGAGTCCTCTCTCATTCACCTTTCTCGTGAATTTCTTTATCTCCTGCTTATGTGCCAGAAGGATCCTGTTCCTGTCTGTCTTATGGTTGAAGATATTCCCATGCGAGTACGGCTGGATCAGGAAGCCTATGAGAGTCAGAGTGCCGTTCTTTGGTACGATATAGCTGTCGGAGAAGGAGCACTTGCCCTCGCGCACTGATTTCACTTCCGTACCGACAAGAGCTATTCCCGTCTCAAGCTCCTCAAGTATCTCATAATTGAAATATGCCTTCTTGTTCTTCTGAATAAGCTTCTTTTCCACTATCTTACCCCGATCCTGAAGCCAGCATAAACAGAGCATGCGCTTCTGTCCATAGCACCTACGGTATCGATATCCACCTGGTCCGGCGTGTTGATCCAGCTTCCGCCTTTGACGATGATATCATCATACTGATAGACAGATGCAAGGCGTTCAGCCTCATCAAGGGCAAAGCGGGAAAGCGGGATATATGAGGACGATGTGAACTCCCAGAGCTGTCCCATCATCGCCTTCGGTGCTGTGAGGTCATTGTCTATCGATAGAAGCGATGAGGTATATGGTTTGTGTGATGCAGATGAAGCTGCGACTGTCCATTCTTCCTCTGTAGGCAGGACGATGTTCATGCCTGTCTTTCCGGAAAGCCATGCGCAGTATGCCTCTGCCGCATACCAGCTTATGCTCCTGATGGGAAGTGAGGAGTGGACAGAGACGGAGAGATTCACATCCAGAAGGTAGTTCTCATCGACCATTCCATCTGCGATCAGCTGCTCTTTGTTCGATTCAGCCCAGTAGGGGTTCTCTTTGACGAATAATGCATAGTCGTACTCAGACACCGGATCTGCTGCGATGCTGAAGACCCCTGTCTCCGAATATGCATAGCGCTCATTTGATTCCGGGTAGATAGCAGAATCGGTGCTGCCCATGACAAATGAAGCGGGCTCATAGCTGAAAAGGCCATCCCGGTACTCTCCAGAAGCTTCAACCATGGTCTTCTCCGGAGCTTCCGGTGCATTCCCATCGAGAACGGAGATGATCGTATCAAGTGAATCGGATCTGTATGCTATCCCTGCCTGATCGAGTATTCCCATGGCATTCCTGAAATCCGCTTCCATCTCCTCCGATGATATGTGCATAGCCATATAGAGGAACGGATCGGAGATATCCTGGAATCCAAGTACGGAGGCATTGACTGCGAAGTCCGTGAAGACAGGCGGGTAGTGATGTCCTTCATCATAGCTGATGATCCTTGACCATACAGCAGTTTCCATGGCTCCATTCTCGATCACTCTCTGCTCGATTGCCTCTGTATTCCTTATTTCTGCTGATATCGTATCAACACGTCTGTTGAAGAGTGTGAAGAATATAGGATGAGGAATCTCTGCAGTGACTGTTCCTGCATCCTCGCCAAGGATGCTGAAGCTGAATTCATGGGTGCCTGATGGGACAAAGTATACAGAACCATCTGCAGATCCGAGGTATTTCCCATCAACATATACAGCGGTATCTGCCGTACCTGTATCAAAAACCGCATAGCTCCCGCCGGCAAGTATCCCGGGAAGCATTGCGACTATGAAGAATATAAGAGCGATGAAAGCAATGAGCCCTGCTAGTATGAGAATGCCGGGCCGTATTCCATGTATAGCTTTCAGATGGACCGGTTCAACCTCCGGCAGCTCAATCTTTTTTCCCATAGAGCTAAAATACGCATAGAAGAATGGAATTGTCAACTTGGCGATTGCCTTGCTGATTCTCTCTGAGTAGGATTAATGTATGGACGGATTATTGACGTTCCTTGAAAGAAGGGCCGAAAGGTATCTTACAAGGAAGAAGCAGATCAGAGAGTACAACAGGAATAAGAAGCATACCGTGCTTGGGGAGATCTGGAGCTGGATCGATGCTCTGATCTTCGCTATATTCTGGGTCATCATAATAAACCAGTATCTTTTCCAGCTCTTCGTTATCCCATCGCCATCGATGGTGCATACGCTTGAGATCGGAGACAGGGTCATAGTCAATAAAGACAGCTATGGAGTCGAGCTCTATCCTGCTGGGAAGAAGGTATTCACAGGCGACAGGCGCGTGCAGCGCGATGAGATCATCACATTCTATAATCCCGAGTATGATTCCAGAGGACCGTTCTTCGATGTCCTTTCCCAGGTCATATACATGGGAACGCTGACACTTGTGAATATCGACAGGAATGAGGATGGGACTCCTGCTGAGAGGCTTTACGTCAAGCGTGCTGTCGGAATGGGCGGTGATACGATAAGATTCATGGACGGCAATGCCGAGATCAGGCTTTCAGGAACAGATGGATTCGTCAGTGAGGATGATTTCAGGGCTGAGACAGGACTTGCATCAGGACCGCACCGCACAGTTGATCCTGAGTATTATCCTGCTCTTAAGGCAGCTGGCATGATGAGCGCGTATCAGGAGATGGGCTATGAGCCCTTCCTGCCGCGCGAGATCTATGAAACGTACAGAACCCTTGAGGGTACCGATCACAACTATGTCTTCGATAGGTATGCCATGGAGAAGGCAAGGACGGAAACGCTCTCTTTGCTCGATCCATCTGACATGGCGCTCCGTTCTGACAGCGCTGTATACGGAAATGGCATCTATGTTCCCAACGGCTATGTCCTTCCGCTTGGCGATAACCGGGACAACTCAAGGGATGGAAGGTATTTCGGACCGGTCGAGGAGGAGAGGATAAACGGCCGCGTAATCGGAAGATTCTGGCCGCTGTCACGTATTTCCTCCCTCACGGATAATGAGTAGAGCATGGAAGGTATCGATCCATCACGTCCGCTCTCACTGTATATCCATGTGCCGTTCTGCCACTCCAAATGCGGTTACTGCGCATTCTATTCCGTACCTGAATCTATGCAGTGCGCTGGGGATATCGGGAAGTACACAGAGCGTACAATAGAGAGCATCGAAAGGCTTACAGGAGAGTATGATAAGCCGTTCCATACTGTCTTCATCGGAGGAGGGAACCCCGGGACGCTGGGACTGGGGAGGCTTGAATCAATCCTTGATGCGGCACTCATCCATGGGAAGCCTGAGGAATGCACCTCTGAGATAAACCCGGAGGACATCGATGAGGCTTTTCTCTCCATCGATGCAATAGACAGGGTTTCGGTAGGTATCCAGTCGATGGATGGTAATGTGCTTAGGACACTGGGCCGGAATGCATCTGTATCTGACAACATACGGGCCTTGAGCCTTCTTTCTGAGTCGGGGAAGCGCTTCAATGCGGATATAATCACCGCAGTCCCCGGAGAGGAGTACGGGACAGCCCTTTCTGACATCTCCGCCGCAGCAAGCTATGGCGCAGGGCATATATCCTATTACTGCCTGACATTCGAGGAGGGAACACCTCTTGCATCGCGTATGACGCCTGTCGATGAGGATACGGAGATCGGATTCCTGAGAAGAGGATGGAAGCACCTCGCGGATCTCGGCTACAGGCACTACGAGGTATCGAACTTCGCCCTGCCCGGTGAGGAATGCCTCCATAACAAGGTCTACTGGGAGCTTGGACAGTATATCGGGATAGGACCTGGTGCGGAGAGCTCCATAGGGTGGGAGAAGGCAGTATCCCTGAGGGAGCCTGAGGATATAAGGTCATATATCGAAGGGAGGAATGGGACAGGTGCAAGGCTGACAGCGGAGGAGACGGAGGAGGAGTATCTCATGACTGCACTGAGGACATCTGCCGGTATAGACAAAAAAGTCTATTCCTCCCGTTTCCACCATGATTTCGATAGCCGCTATGAGAGTGCGATATCATCCCTGGACTCAGCTCTGTATCTGAACGATGAAAGCGCTTTCAGACTCACGGAGGATGGCTTCATGCTGCTCGATACCGTAATCCTTACACTCGCAGGAATAATCTGATAATATAGTGCATATGAAAAGGATTCTGACTCTCTTGATTCTTTCTGCGATCATTCCTTCGCTGCTCTTTGCCTATGACCCATATGCCGCAGCGGCAGGATATCCAGCAGTTTACCACCATTCTGAGCCTCCAAGGCATCATGCACCTGTCCGGTCGGATCTTTCCTCCAATATCCTCTCGTCTGCCTTCGGTCTGACGCGCTCTGATGCTGATAGCATTCTGGCTCTTCTCAGGATTTCTGAGAATATCGAGAGCAGAAGAGGAGGACTGAGAGATGTCGCTTATGATATAATTTCTGTTCTGGACAGGATTTATTATGACAGAATGCCATATGGGGCCGAGGATGATGCTCTGCGTTCGCTCTCTTTTGTCCTTGATAGGATCATCGGCGGGCGTGGTTCCTGGCAGGAGCTTGAAAGATCGGTACGGCAGGATTTCCCGGTCATCCTGAGAGCTCTTTCAGCATCATACCGATAGGTGAATATTGACAGCAATTTTCCCATTGTGGTATGTTGCTGAGGTAATCAATCGGAAATAAATCAAGAGGTGTAGATATGTCTGGCCACAGCAAATGGGCAACTATAAAGCACAAGAAAGGTATTGCTGACGCAAAGCGCGGGCAGAAATTCACAAAGCTGATCAAGGAGATCACAGTAGCGGCAAAAGACGGAGCCGATCCGGATTCCAATGCCCGTATAAGGACAGCCAAACTCAAGGCACAAGCTGAGAACATGCCCAAGGACAACATCGACAGGGCAATCAAGAAGGGAAGCGGAGAGCTCGGGAATGCTACTTTCTATGAGCTTACATATGAAGGCTATGCTCCAGGCGGAGTCGCCATCATCATCGATACACTCACAGATAACAAGAACAGGACAGCTGCTGATGTGAGATCTACCCTTACCAAGCTCGGAGGATCCCTGGGAGCAACAGGATGCGTGAGCTACATGTTCCAGACAAAGGGTGTCATCACATATGATGCATCGAAGTATACAGAGGATCAGATACTCGAGGCTGCCCTTGAGAATGGTGCTGACGATGTATCCACAGAGGACGGAGTGATCGAGGTAACGACAAGCGCCGCTGATTTCGCACAGGTTCTCGAAGCAATGCAGAGCGCAGGTTTTGAGCAGGACAGCGCAGATGTCCAGCGTGTTGCCGATCAGACTGTCACTCTTGACAATGAGAAGGCAAACAAGGTTCTCAAGATCGTAAGCAGGCTTGAGGATCTGGATGATGTGCAGCAGGTTTCCACGAACCTTGATCTGCCAGAGGATTTCCAGGAAGAGGAGTGATAGTACTCGGAGTAGATCCGGGACTTGCAGATACAGGCTGGGGTGTTGTCGAATTCGATGGGCAGCATTACCGGCCTGTTTCTTTCGGTACGATCAAGACAAGTCCTGAGGATGAGCAGCAGAAGCGCATCTATACGATTGCAGAGGATCTTGGCACCCTTGCTGAGAGGTTCTCTGCCGATGTTGTTGCGATGGAGGATATCTTCTTCACGAAGAACATCACTTCGGCGATTCCTGTCGCAAAGGTGATAGGTGCATCAATCCATAAGTTCACAGAGCTCTCGCTCCGTGTGCATCTCTATTCGCCTCTGGATGTGAAGATGGCTGTCACAGGGATGGGTAGAGCCGACAAGAACCAGGTGCAGGAGATGGTGAGGATACTTCTCAACCTCAAGGAGATACCCCGCCCAGATCATGCTGCTGATGCTCTTGCCGACTGCATATGCTATTGCACCCATAACGCACTCAAGGTTACAATCCGGTCATGATCAATGCCATTACAGGGAGACTGACGAAGATAGCTCCCGACTATGCTTACCTGCTCTGTCCATCCGGGGTGGAGTACAGAGTTGAGGTATCATCGAATGCATCTGCTATCTTCGCAGCCCTTCCAGACAAGGATAACGTGAGGATACTATGCTATCTCCAGCACAGGGAGGATGCGATGACGCTCTTCGGCTTTTCCTCTGAGGAGGAGAGATTCTGCTTTGAGCAGCTCCAGACCGTTCCTGGGATAGGTGCAAGGCAGGCACAGCGCATTCTTTCGGGAATTTCAGTACAGAATCTTGTCAAAGCCCTCGATGCGCAGGATGTGAAGACTCTTGGCAAGGTTCCGGGAATAGGGCCGAAGACTGCTCAGAAGCTCGTGCTCCAGCTGAGGAATGTCCTTGTGCTCGATGATGAGGATGATGCCCAGAGTCCGAAGGAGCAGTCTGGACAGTTCAGGGATCTCATCGATTCGCTTGCGGAGATGGGATTCGAGAGAAAGCAGATAGTCAGGGTTCTGGGGGAGATCAGGGGGGAGAATGCTCTGATTCTCCAGGGCAAGGATCCCAGGGAGGCTGAGAGCTTCCTGTTCCCGCTTGTCCTCAGGAGGCTTTCAAGATGATCGTTGAGAATGGTTTCGACAAGAGCGATGAGATAGTCCTCCATAGCGCTGACAGGCCTGTTGATGCATCGTACCAGGAGGAGGACAGGGCAGAGAATCTTCTGCGACCGCAGTATCTTGAGGATTTCCAGGGACAGCAGACGATCAAGGATAATCTCTCTGTTTTCATCAAAGCCGCAAGAGCAAGGAAGGATGCGCTTGATCATACATTCATCGTAGGACCTCCTGGTCTTGGCAAGACAACGCTTGCATCGATCATCGCGAATGAGATGCACAGCGAGATCAGGATGACAAGCGCTCCAGCTCTGGATAAGCCGAAGGATCTGGCAGGAATACTGACCAATGTACCGGAGAACTCCGTATTCTTCATAGATGAGAGCCATCGCCTGAAGCCTGCTCTGGAGGAGATGCTCTACATTGCGATGGAGGACTTCG
>CALXKS010000012.1 GCA_944389015.1 uncultured Spirochaetaceae bacterium | reverse complement strand
CCTTTCCTTCATCATCCTTGTAGACTTCAAGAGCAACGCGGAAAGCTGCCCATGCATTGGGCCATCCTGCATAGAATGCGATATGGGTGAGAATCTCTCCCATCTCTGCTTTTGTCACACCGTTCTTTTTCGCAGTCTGCATATGATACTGGAAAGAGGAGTCGATAAGCCCTTTCGAAACAAGCACCGTGATGGTGAGTATAGACCTCATCTTCAGTGAGAGCTTATCCTCTCTTGACCATACCTCTCCGAAGAGTATGTCATCATTGAGGTGCGCGAATTCATCTGCAAATCCTGTAAGGGCATCACGCCCTGCTGTCTGCTTTACCATAAGCTTCCTCCTGTCAGTCATGTATGTGCCAGCCGTTGAGCCACTTCGCAGTCTCAGCGCTACTGTGATCGATTATCTCGCTGTGCCCGATATCGAGCTTCGAGATTTCTGCCATATCATCATCAGAAAGCGAGAAATCCCAGATGCTGATATTCTCCTCCATGCGTTCCCTATGGACAGACTTCGGTATGACGACAACACCTCTCTGAATATTCCATCTTAGAGCGACCTGAGCAGGAGTCTTTCCATACTTCTTCCCGATTCCCGTGAGTACAGGATGTGTGAATATGCCATGTTTTCCCTCTGCCATTGGTCCCCATGCCTCTGCCTGGATTCCAAGCGCTTTCATGTTCTCGATGGCAGCTGTCTGCTGGAAGAACGGATGGATCTCAACCTGATTCACCATAGGTGCTATCTCACTGTTCATTGCAAGGTCAGTGAGCCTATCGGGATAGAAATTGCAGACGCCGATTGCCCTTATCTTCCCTTTCTTATACAGATCCTCCATCGCCCGCCATGAACCATAGTAGTCATTAAAAGGCTGATGAATCAGATAAAGGTCGATATAATCGAGTCCGAGTTTATCAATGGAAACCTGAAATGCTTTCTTAGCATTCTCATAGCCCGCATCCTGTATCCACAGCTTCGTCGTTATGAAAAGCTCGCTGCGTGGCACTCCGCTTTCCTTGATTGCTTTGCCAACAGCCTCTTCATTGAAATACGCTGCAGCAGTATCAATCAATCTATAACCGGAATCAATTGCATCCAGTACAGCTCTTTTGCATACTTCAGCCTCCGGTACCTGATAAACCCCGAATCCCTCAAGGGGCATCCTTACCCCATTCCTGAGTTCTATATATTCCATTGCTTTCTCCTCCTTATCAGGATCCATATTCTGCCTACGGGGTAAATCATATCGATGGACTCTTTGGATGTACAATATTTTATTTTTATAGAGCATAAGCAAAAACTTATGCTAAAATCTGCAATAGAGAAAACGTATGGATGAAATAGGACTCAGGTATTTCATAGCTGTGGCTGAGAATGAATCAGTCTCCAGGGCCGCGGAAAAGCTGAATATATCACAGCCTGCGGTAAGCATGATGATAAGGAAAATGGAGGATGAACTTGATGCAAAGCTGTTTGACAGAAGCGCAAACAGAGTACATCTGAACAAAACAGGAGAAACAGCACTCCTTTATGCAAAGGCGATTATTCATGATATAGATGAGATGAAACGTGCAGTCGAAAGCATTTCGCAGCGAACGATGTCGCTTTCCATTGCATTCGCGGATCCAGGAGTGATGTGGTACTCTATGCCGCGGCTGGAAGTGGCATATCCGGATATGAAGATCAGAGGTGAGCTATATGATGAGGATGATATAGTCCATCTTCTTGAAGAGCGTAAATATGACATTATCGTATCTTCAGTCAATCCATCAGAGAAGGATATAGAGGTAAAGCCGTTCCTCTCTGAGCATGTCTTCCTTTCCGTTCCTGAGGGAAACAGCCTAGAAGGCAGAGAAAGCATTGCACTTTCTGATATTCCTGCACAGCCGCTTCTTTATCCTGAAATAGGCGGATACTTCCTAAAGGTCTTCGAGAGACTGATAAGCGAAAGGCATCTCCCAATCACTCTGGTGAAGAACCCTATGGATCTCACATCATACCTGATACGTTCCACGAACTTCCTGACAACGATATCGACGCTTTCGATGGATCTCAGGAATGATGGATCCGGCAGAAAACTCATCCCATTCACTGACCCAGAGCTGAATATACGCTACAATCTCATATTCCTGAGGGCCAACTCAAAGAAGGCTGCCTTATTGGACTTCCTGCTTGATAGAAAATGAATCAAACCATAAGCGAAGCCCCCACCCCGCATCTTCCTTCACATATCACCGAAGATATGCTCTGGAGTCACTTCCGGCCAGATACTGAAATCAGCCGGCTCGATTCTGAGGAGTTCTTCTTTGCAGCCCCGTACTTAACCACACCGATTTCCAGATCATCCTCGGAAGAAACAAGCTCAAGAAGTTCTCCTGTCTTCAGGTTCTGGCCGCAGTAGGCAATACAGACAAGGTTATGCAGAATATAGAGAGAATTGCAACTAAGGCAAAGAAGCTGAATAGTGAGTTCTTCGTAGATGAATACAAAGCGGCCTGAAGGCTAACCACTTTTGCTGATTTCAGCCTCCCCTCTTTGAGTTTCGCCCAATTGTATCGGGTTTTGCCGAATAGTGTGAAAATAATATAATTTGTTGAGTTTTGGCGTCCTATTCTGCAATAAGCAGGATTTACTATAATAAGCATATGGAATATCAGAATATCCTCGCATTTACCACAAGGCTTGAGTTCAGGAAATGGCTTGAAGAGAATTCATCGGTAGAATCTGAATGCTATCTTTCTGCCACGAGAGGAAAACCTGTGGACAATGAGCATTTCTGGTATCTCGATGCAGTGGAAGAAGCCCTCTGTTTCGGCTGGATCGATAGCACCATCCGGATCATATCGGGAAAGGCTATGCAGCGTTTCTCACCAAGAAGGGCATCATCAGACTGGACAGAGCTCAACAAAGAGAGGGTGCGGAGACTGGAAAAACTCGGGCTGATGACAGAAGCGGGCAGAGCCGTGCTTCCTCCGATGGGGCAGAAAAGCTTCAAGCCAGACAAGGAAGTTGTGGCCGAATTGAAAGCAGCAAGAGTCTGGTCAAGATTCCGGAAATTCCACCCTTTATATCAGCGTATCAGGCTTTCAAACCTCGCCTTCTGCAAGGTCCGTCATCCCTCTTCTTACGCAAGGATGCTTTCTCATGTGATAGAAGAGACGAGAAAGGGAAGAATGTATGGCAGCTGGAATGATTATGGGAGGCTTCTGGATTATTAACGGGAAGCAATGAGCCAAATAAGGATTGCAGTGAGCCTGACATCCTTTTCCTTCAGCCTATTCTACTTCAGCAGAAGTTCATATTGTTCGCCATCATAATATTTGCCATCAATGCAGAACAGCATTCTGTGTACTCCTGAAAATTCAAAGCCATTCCTTTTATAGAATGCTATAGCTCTTTTGTTATCAGCCCTGACAGTCAGATAGATTATCCTGATTCCACGTCTCTTCGCTTCTGCTATCGCCTCTTCAAGGACGTGCTGCGCAACACCTGTACCCCAGTATTCTTTTCTGACCGCAATTCCCATCGCTGCACGATGCCTTAGACGTTCTCTGTTCTGTATCCGGATATCGCAGGAACCGCATATGCCATCATCTGCCACAGCGATGATGGAGAAAGATCCTGAACCATTTGTATTCCTGATGAAAGCCCGTTCATCCTCTACTGTCATCGCAGCCGCTTCCTTGGCAGAACACGCAAGATTATCGGTCTCGGAGGCAACAGATCGGAAGAACTCAAGATATGCGGAAGCATCACTCTCTCTTACAAGCCTATACCTCATGAAATAGCATCCTCTTCAGACTGCTACTATACCACCAGAGCCAATCAAAGTGTTCTTGAAAATCAAAGCTGAAAATAGCTATCATCTCTGATATATTCCCATTGCCTGCCGTTCTGATCCGCTATGCTGAAGATAATCAATAGAATCGGCCTCCAACCGCTGTCGTTAATTTTTCCATCAGGTAATTATATGCATTGACATAAATACCAGAAAGAGTATATCTAAAATGTAAGCAAAGGGGACCGTCGCAAAAAGCGGCGGTCTTCTGCTGTCTGAGCGCAGTATCGTAATTTCTTCCAATAGAATGAATTAATTTGGAAATTGAGGTGTTCTGGCATAGAAAAAGCAAGCCTTTTCTGTTATA
>CALXKS010000011.1 GCA_944389015.1 uncultured Spirochaetaceae bacterium | reverse complement strand
ACTTCAGCTCTGTTTACTGTCCTCACAGAATCAGGCAGACCTCCCAGGTATGCACATGACACCTTGCATGCTCGCCATGCTCTCCGACCCCGGTGGAACCCATCATTCTCTCGCCCTGCGGTATATGATGTTGCTGCCTGCTGCTGCTACTAAGAGCATCGGCTTCCACTTCTCAGCTTAACGAGGCTCAATCGCTTCACTTGCGTTATGGCTCTCATGCTTTCCGTCCTACGCTTAATGCTGGCCTCGCGGCTTTGCATCCAAGGACTGGATACCGACTGCTGGCTAGGCTTTGTCGGATCAGGAGTTTCACCTGACTATGTCATATGCACCGAACTGGCACACCCTGTATTATATACGCGCTAAGTAGGCTCTTCTGACAGCTTTGGAATGAAAAAAAATAGAATTACATGGAAAAAGAATTATCTAAAAGGATTCAGCAGGATTCTTACCTGACATCTCCAGTCTCGAATACAGTACGTGTCTCTACAAGAATATCAGGATAGATAGAGAGCATATTCATAAGACGTAGAGACGAACCTGCTGGTTTGTTCGTCCCTCGTTCCCAAGCTTCAACAGTCTTTTCCGATACTCCCATAACAGATGCGAACATCCCGGAAGATAGGCGGAGGCGAAGCCTGAGCTTCTTTATATCCTCCGCACTCATCTCATTCAGATCTGCGACCGCAAGGAATTTATTCCTTTTCGTCAGCAGTCCACGCTTACGTGGATAGAGAGCATCCCGGACAAGATCAAGATATACGCTTATCATTGCTTACCATATATGTGAAGACACTCGTTGAGCTCTTCCAGGATCTTCTCCCTGCATTTTCCGCAGGCTGTGCAGCACCCAGTTGCATCCTGCAGCTCCTGGAAGTTCTTCACTTTGTCATTCTTGACAAGATCCTCGATCATATGATCTGTAACACCCTTGCACTCACAGATTATCCTTGCGGTCGTTCCTTTGTACGGATTATCCAGACCATGCTTCTCAAGATAATCATCAATTGCAGCCCTGAGTGCCTTATCTCCTAAGACTGAACAGTGGAACTTATGCTCAGGAAGTCCTCCAAGCTTATCTGTTATCATCTGCGGAGTGATATGATACGCCTCATCCAGAGTCATTCCGATTGCTATCTCACTCATCATGGATGTCGAGGCAATAGCGGAAGCACAGCCATATGTAAGCCATCTGAGATCGGTTATCCGACCATCACTGACCTTTATTCCGACCCGCATCTGATCACCGCAGGCCAGCGACCCGACCTCACCGACTCCATCTGGAGTGAAATCCTCATCTTCCTTCCAGAGATTCCTCGGATTCATGAAATGATCCTTGACAGTATCTGTATATACCCACTGAGACATGAAACTCTGCATCATCCCCTCCTCGTGCTCATCGCCCTTATCCTGGAGATAATCGGCGGAAGCTTCTCCAGCACATATCTGACATCATCCATAGTATTGTATCTTCCGAATGAGAACCTGACAGATCCGTGAGCAAGCTCTACATCAAGCCCGGATGCAAGGAGAACATAGCTTGGTTCCAGAGAGCCTGTAGCACATGCAGATCCCGTAGATACCTCGATACCCTCAAGATCAAGATAAAGAAGTATCGATTCACCTTCTGCCCCGGGGAATGAGACATTCAATGTCCCAGGAAGGCATAGATTCTCATCATTCGAGCCATTTATGATCACATCAGGAATCCTTTCCTCAATTCCCTTTCTCAGAGCTTCCCTCATCTCCCAGAGCCTGTCATGCTCTTCCATTAGGCCTGCCTCAGCAAGCTCAGCAGCCTTGCCGAGTCCATAGATAGCCTGGTTATTATAGGTACCTGCCCTCATTCCGTTCTCCTGATGCCCTCCATGTATATAGGGAAGAAGAGGAGCACCCTTCCTCGCGTAGAGAACTCCAACACCCTTAGGCCCATAGAACTTATGAGCAGAGAGCGAAAGGTAGTCTGCACCTAAATCATCAACATTGACAGGAATCTTTCCGATAGCCTGTGTCGCATCTGTATGGAAATACGCACCATGCCTGTGGGCGACTGACGCACATTCAGCAACAGGCTGTATCGTTCCTGTCTCATTATTCCCAGTCATAATGGAAACCAAGGCAACATCATCGCCCATCAGCTTCTCGAGCTCAGAGACAATCACCCGTCCGTAATGATCCACTGGACATAGATCTACATGGTATCCTTTCTTCCTCAGATACTTTGCGCTCTCAATTGAGGCAGGATGCTCAACAGAGGAGATCACTATGCGGCTGCGCTTATCGCCATCATCAGCTCTGTCCCGGAAGATGCCGAACACCGTATTGTTGCTCTCTGTCGCACCGGAAGTGAAATAGATTTCCTCCGGTTCTGCGCCTATAAGAGATGCGACCCTTCCCCGTGCCCAGTCAATTCCCGCGGCTGCATTGCGTCCAAGCGTATGCATGCTCGAAGCATTGCCATACAGCTCAGAGTTATCTTTCATGAACTCCAGAACCTCATCTGCTGTTCTGGTTGTACCATTATTATCAAGATAGACATATCTATCCATATAAACACCTCTTCAGACGTAAGGTATTAACATTGGGCCCATGAGTCAACCTGCATCCTCTGCATCTCCTGAGAAGACCTTCTCCGCCTGTCTCCGGATAGCCCTGAAGCTATGGTCAATCGCAAGGAATGCCCAGCTCTTGGTACGCTTGAAGACAACGCCTTCATCGGTGAACTCCGTAGAGGAATACCCAAGAGCGATACGTGGATTGTCATAGCTGACAAAGCCGTTTGCCAGATATATCATTCTGGAAGAACCAGGTGGTATCACCATATTGCGTGTGCCTTTCGGGCCGGCATTGAAACCACATGTGAGGGCCATAACCTCCGGAACGCCGCCATCATACAATGCCCATGGAGCATCCATGCGTCCAAGGAAATTCTCCGCAAGATCCGCATTCGGAAAGAGGAAATCCTCATCTTTTTCCGTCCTGTTCGGTGTCAGCATGAAGAATATCAGCTGGCTTCTCGGGTTATTCACAGCAATCCAGGCCTTCTCATCACGCTCTGGTATCTTCCCTATGATATAGTCATATGTTCCTGTCGGAGCTGGGATATACCCGGCATCAGCATTTCCTCCGCGAGCAAGGGGGGCGTGCCGGAGATCATCAAAGACAATGCCCGGACGGAACCTTCCGACACCGGACTCCCTCTGTGTCATGCCATATGCAGTGAAACAGCGAGCACTTGTCTGGATCATCGTTCCAGTCTCTATTGCAGGATATCCAAGCATTGAATGCCATGCAGCCGATGCCCTTAATTCAGACTCTCCCTTGTTCTCAATCCTTACCGCAGTGTAAAGGACAGGCTGTCCTGGAAGAATCATATCGATCTTCCCAAGCTTATATCCGCCATCCCCGCGGATCTTCAGCTCAGAATAGCGCCATACACCTCCGAACTCATCTTCCGTGCCATAACGCCTGAGGATCCAGTATGGATCTGTGCTGAGGCCTCTGTCCGTCTGGAATGAGAAATATCCGCCACCAGCCTGATACAGGCTCTGGAGATTCTGCCACCATCCACCATTCGGATCGGACTCGACGCTCTCGCCCGTCGAACGGAAATACGGAAGGGCAAGCGCATTTATCCTTGCGCCTGACAATGCTCTGGAAGTAAGTTCCAGAAGCACATCTCCCTGATCCTCGATTGTCGCAGCGAATATGTCATTAGACATATACGTAGCATAACGCCCTTCCCAGAGCACAAGCCGTCTTATATCCACAGTGGCAGATTTCTCCTCGATGATATATCATACAACAAAGAACCGAGGTCTGCCATGATAGGAATCGAGAACGGAAGCATCTTTCACCTTGCAACCAGCAACACGAGCTATATATTCCATATTCTGCCATCAGGACATGCTGAGCATCTGTATTATGGCAGGAAACTGCGTGACGCAGGAGCCTCCATGACAGCAATAAGGGAAAAGCGCTATATCGCTCCTGGCATGGCCACCTATCTTTCCGAAGAGGATGCCACACTGGCCCTCGATGATGCTCTTCTTGAATTCTCAACAGAAGGAAAGGGAGATTACAAGGTTCCTCTTGCCGCCATTTCCTGGGGTGAAAGCGGGGAAAGGACCGCAGACTTCCGCTTCTCAGGCTACAGGAAGAATGAAGGCATCCTGATGATCGGCGGCGGACTTCCTCAGGCAAAGGACAAGATGGGAGATGCAGAGACCCTGGAACTGATCTTCGATGATGACCTGAGACAGGTGGAACTGAAGCTCATATACACGGTATTCCCTTCATTCGATGCAATAACAAGACGCAGCGTGATAACTGCAAAAGGCAAAGAATCCCTTACAATACGCTCACTGGCATCCTCTCAGCTTGATTTCCGTACCGATGGGATGTCTGTCACGACATTCTCTGGAACCTGGGCAAGGGAGTTCGGGAAGGTGAAGAGGATAATCAGCGAAGGAAGCATCGTATCGGAATCGAGAAGGATGGCATCTTCCGCAGAAGCCAATCCCGGTTTCATCCTCGAGTCTGAAGATGGGACAGCCTATATCTGCAATCTGATCTATTCAGGTCCCCACAGGGCGGTATTCTCAAAAACGCCATATGGTCTGACCCATGTTGTATGGGGAATCAACCCAGAGATGTTCTCATGGCCGCTGAAGCCGGGAGAGTCCTTCTCCTCCCCAGAAGCTGTTATGGTCTGCAGCCCCGATGGGCTATGGAGTGCTTCGGAGATGATGCATGCATTTGCTGATAACGCCATAATACGAAGCGTCTGGTCAAGCAGAATGCGTCCTTTGATGCTCAGTACTTGGGAAGGAGCATACTATGCTCTATCGGAGAAGCGTGTACTGAACATGGCTGAAGGCGCCAAGGAAATGGGGCTGGAGGGAATCATCGTTGATGACGGATGGTTCGGCGCGCGCCGCAATGACCGCACAAGCATCGGAGACTGGCATGCCAATACAATGAAATTCCCGGAGGGGCTCTTTGAGATCTCGGAAAGCGTTCATAGGATGGGGCTGCTGTTCGGACTCTGGTTCGAGCCTGAGGCTGTCAGCGGGAAGTCCATGCTGTACAAGGAGCACCCCGACTGGATAATAGGACGTTCAGAAGAGGAGAATGCAAAAGGAAGAAGCGAGGAGCTTCTCGATCTGACAAGGCAGGATGTCCGAGACTGGATCATTGAGACTTTATCATCTGTCATAGACCGCTGCCGTGTTGATTATATCCGCTGGGATATGTCCAGGCACTACTCCGATATCTTTTCCCACAGCGGCGCCGAGGACTATGGAATGTTCTGCCACAAGTACATCCTTGGGCTGTATCAGGTGATAGGTTCAATAGGAAGAAGATTTCCTGGTCTCTACATAGAGACAAGCGCATCGGGAGGAGCCAGATTCGATCTGGGAATGCTATGCTACAGCGCATCGATATGGCTGAGTGCTGATTCGGATCCGATTGAGAGAGCCTCGATGATAGA
The DNA here is from genome assembly GCA_944389015.1 of uncultured Spirochaetaceae bacterium. Lineage (GTDB taxonomy): Bacteria > Spirochaetota > Spirochaetia > Sphaerochaetales > Sphaerochaetaceae > Ornithospirochaeta. Next base: position 10,400 of record CALXKS010000011.1, on the reverse strand, counting down.
GAATGCTGTGATGCTATATCCGCTGTCTGTCATTGAATCCTCTGTAGCGCCCTCACCGAACGCCCTCACCCATCGCATAACGGACAGGGAGACAAGGTTCAACGTCGCGGCATTCGGTGTTCTCTCGTATTCGCTTGATCCTTCGACGCTCTCGCGCATCGAGATGGCGGCATTCAGACAGCAGATCGAATTCTATAAAAGCTACAGGATACTCTTCCAGTTCGGAACATTCATGGCAGAAGAAGACGGAAACAGAGTCATATGGTCTGTCGCGAATAAGGACAGAAGCACCATCCTCATGCTATATCTTCAGAAGAGCATCGTTCCGAATACCACTGCTGAGAAGCTCTATGCAAAGCTGGCAAAGCCTGAATATGATTACAGGATATTCTCCAGAAGCCATCTTCTTACAGACCATGAATCATCATCCTATCCCCAGGAAAGCGAATGCTATATAGTTCCAGGAGATGCTCTGAAATATGCAGGAGTATCACTGGTTGAACAGGTATCCGGAAGCGGATACAGCGATGGAATGAGAATGCTTGGGGATTTCTCTTCCAGACTCTATATAATCAGGAGGGTTGAAGATTGAACAATATAGTGATTGCAGGCGCAGGAACATTCGGCACGGCCGTTGCTGAGCGTCTTTCATGGAACACAAAGAACAGAGTCACTCTTCATACAATTGAGAAAGATGTCGAGAAGGATATAAACGAACACCATCAGAACAGGAAGTATTTCCCGACGCGCTTCCTTTCAAGATATCTTACAGCGACATCATCATTCACAGTATTCCGCGAAGCCGATGTCATAATGCTCGTAATACCATCCAAGGCCATCGTCTCTTTTTCCGAGGAGATAAGAAAGAATACCGACAAAGAGCCTCTTATCGTGAATCTTGCGAAGGGAATGAGCGATGATGGGGCATTCATTACCGAGAACATACCGTTCAGCCGCACTGCAAGCATGAAAGGCCCTTCGTTTGCCATAGAGACTATAAATGGATTCCCTACATCCTTCACTTTCGGAGGCCAGCGCTCTGACTACGAATATTTCAAGAAGGAAGTGCTTACCGATACACAGTTCTCTCTGGACTATTCAAGCGATGTCAGAGCCGTTGAGCTTATGAGCATCCTCAAGAATATGTATGCCATTGCGATCGGGCTTGTGTCCGGAAAGTTCAACAGCCCTAATGTAGACTTCCTTGTATATACAAAAGCTGTGAATGAGATGCGCGGTTTCCTCAGGATATTCGGATGCGAATCGGATACGATATTCCGTTACTGCGGTATCGGGGATCTTGGGCTCACGGCGCTGAATGATCTGTCCAGGAACAGAACACTTGGAATGCTTATAGGAAAGGGCTTCGGCTTCGACCCCGATTCAAAATCTTCAACTGTCGTAGAAGGACTGAGAACAGTCAAGCTCATGGGAGAGATAACAAGGGAGAAGAATGTAACAGGCGACTTCCCCCTCGTTCAGGCCCTATACAGGCTGCTTTATGAGAACGACAGCCTCAACGACTATACGGTAAGCGTCCTCAACTGAGGATGCTTCTCCGCATAGCGGAGGAAGAATCCTATAGCTCCCATCATTATACCGTTGTCATAGATGCCTTCTCCCATATCGCGGATAGCATCCTCGACAGGGACTTCGACGATATCTATCTCCTCATTCGGATCCAGGCTCTGGATTCCCTCCTTCTTCAGATCCTCAACAAGGAAGAAGGACTGGACATTATCCATGAAAGCAGGATTCGGGCAGACCGCTCCGAGAAGAGTGAAACGGCCTGTCATGCCTGTCTCCTCCATCAATTCGCGCTTTGCTGCCTCCTCTCCGCTCTCACCCTTCTCCACAAGACCCGCAGGGAACTCTCTGGTGATGCGTCCAGGTCCATGTCTCCACTGCTCCTCCATTACGAAGCAGGGCACACCATCGCTGCGTCTGAACCATGGAATAGCAACCACCCAGTCAGGACTGTCCATGCGGACGAATTTCCCATGCCGGCCATCATGAGATGTCCTTTCCATCTCGGAAATTCCGAATATGGGGGTGGTCAGGACCTTCCTCTCGCTATCTGTTTTCCATCCAAGATCTCTCATTGCTTCTTCCTCGAAGGACAGTTCGACGTGCATGATGCACAGGCAGATGGCTTGCATGAAGGCGTTCCCAGGAACGATGTATCACGCGAAGTCGAGCATGCGGTACCGTTGTTGATCTCATTCGCAATAGCCTTCAATGCATCTGCGGATGGATGACCTGTCTCTGCAACCCACTCCTTACCTTCATCCTCAGCCTCAGGCAGTCCTATCTCCATTGGAATCGCACCAAGGAACGGAACATGCATCTCCTGGCACATCTTCTTTCCACCCCCCTTTCCGAAGATCGGGATCTCCTCCTTGCAGTGAGGGCAGATAAGCCCGGACATATTCTCGATGACCCCGATGATTGCAACACCGAGCTTTCTTGAGAAATTCACCGAACGGCGGGCATCGAGGACAGCGACCTCCTGCGGGGTTGTTACGATAATCGAGCCTGTGAGCTCTGGAATCGACTGGCAGACTGTAAGCTGCTCATCCCCTGTCCCTGGAGGAGTATCAATTAGAAGATAGTCCAGCTCTCCCCACTCCACATCCGAAAGGAATTGCCTGATAGCGCTGTTCTTGAGGGAGCCGCGCCAGATGACAGGAGCATCAGGGTCCTCAAGAGCAAACGCAAGAGACATGACCTTGAGTCCCGGTCTTGGTGTCACGGGAATAAATGTATGACCATCCTCTGACATAAGCTCTGCATCCTTGCATCCGAACATCACAGCGACATTCGGACCATGGAGGTCTGTATCAAGCACGCCGACACGGCATCCCATATCTACAAGGGCATTGGCAAGATTGACTGTGACAGTTGTCTTCCCGACTCCGCCCTTGCCGGACATAATCATGATTTTACGCCCGATCTTATCCATACGCTCACGGATACGTTTATCCTGAGCCTCATATTCATCCATCTGATTATCAGCCATAGCTGTAAGATAGCACTGTAATGAGAACAAGTGAAGCAAAGAGAGAACATATTATCTTCTTCTCTTCTCCATGAATGAGCATAGAGTCCACGGTATAATCAGGGTATGAAGAAGACAATAATGATAACTGCATTGCTGATTGCATCGCTATCCTGCTTTGCAGCAGGTACGATAACGGTATCAGGAAGCGCTGAAGTATCGGCAGCTCCTGATATGGCATCATTCTCCCTTACAGCTTCATTCACGGAAACTACCACAAAAGAAGCCATGGACAGGACATCAGCCATGATAAACGAGGCCATCAATATTCTTGAATCGGAGTATGGCCTTGCTGAAAAGGATATAACAACATCGTATATAGGTGTATCTCCCGAATATACCTATGAGGATGGCAACAGAGTCCAGACAGGGCAGTCAGCATCCCAGTCGCTGGAGATAACGATAAAGAATCTGGATGATATCGGACCGATATATGGCAGGCTCTCTGAACTTGATGGCATCACCCTCTCCTCAGTCTCGCTGTCATCCACAAAGATGGCAGAAGCGCTCAAGGCTGCAAGGATCGGAGCTGTAAAGGATGCAAGGGAGAAAGCCGATACATATGCTGGAGCAGCAGGGGTCATGATCGGGAGTGTCGAACGCATCTCCGACTCCTCATCTTCCTATGTTCCTATGTTCAGACTTGAGGCGGCAGCTGCAATGGATATGGCAGGAAACAGCGGCGCAACATACAGAGCCGGAGATGTGACGGCAAGGGCCGAAGTCTCCATAACATATAATCTGGAATAATCATCAATGGGCTGGGGAACACGATCCCGGCCCTGTTCTCATCCCATCTTCAAGTCCTTGATAATATTCCATCAGTAACATTATCAGACCCAGTCCCAACACTAAAACGCAAGAAAGCATTTTTTCTTCTGATATTGTTTTCCTAAGAGTCTTTTTACACAGCTTCTGCATATTGCACCTACTTCCCAATCTCTGATATATTCTGAACTTGAATACCGATGCTTTTCGGTACAGGAGTCAAATATGTTAGGATTGTTATATAACATGCCGAGAGAAGAGCTTATCGCTCAGCTTTATGACGGTCTTGTGCTCCTGGTCCTTGGAATGGGAACGGTTTTCGTATTCCTTGTACTGCTTATCTTTGCTACCAAGATCATGAGTAAGCTATGCATGGGAAACGCAAATCATCCAGCAAACGCCAAGGCCAAGCCAGAGGCTGCAGCTTCAGCTGCATCAGCCGCCAAGACTATGGCAGCCGCACCTGCAGGGGATGATGCGGCAGTTGCAGCAGCAATCGCAGCTGCTTACGACAAATCGAGGAATTAAAAGGGGTTAGCAGAAAATGAGCAAGAAGAAAGTTGATTTCATGCTTACGGCATTCCGTGATGGATTCCAGTCTGTATACGGTGCCCGTGTTTTCACTAAGGATTTCATGCCAGCTGTTGCAGCTGCAAGGGAAGCAGGCATCACGCACTTCGAAGCAGGCGGCGGTGCCAGATTCCAGTCGCTTTATTTCTATACAAACGAAGATGCATTCGCAATGATGGATGAGTTCCGCCAGGTCGCAGGACCTGAGGCAAACCTCCAGACTCTTGCAAGAGGCGTCAATGTTGTAGGTCTTGATTCCCAGCCAAGGGACATCATCAAGCTCCATGCACAGCTTTTCAAGAAGCATGGAATGACAACAATCAGGAACTTCGATGCACTCAACGATGTCAACAACCTCATCGATAGCGGAAAGGCGATCCATGATGCAGGTCTCAAGCACGAAGTCACAGTTACAATGATGAGCCTTCCAGAGGGTGTCACAGGTGCCCATACACCGGACTTCTATGAGCGCATCCTCCGCCAGATCCTTGATGCAGGCATTCCTTATGATTCCGTATGTTTCAAGGATGCATCAGGTACATCAACACCGCACAATGTATTCGAGACAGTCAAGAGAGCAAGAAAGCTTCTCGGACCGAATGTGAAGATCGTATTCCATTCACACGAGACAGCAGGCGTATCTGTTGCTCAGTACATGGCAGCACTTGATGCCGGCGCAAACTCAATCGACCTTTCGATGTCACCTGTATCAGGCGGCACATGCCAGCCAGATGTCCTTACAATGTGGCACGCATTCAGAGGCACCGACTACACTCTCGATGTTGATATCAACAAGGTAAGAGATGCAGAGAAGGTATTCGAGGAGTGCATGGCAGACTACTTCCTCCCACCAGAGGCAAAGTCAGTCAATCCTGAGATCCCATTCTTCCCGCTTCCAGGCGGAGCTCTTACAGCAAACACACAGATGCTCAGGGATAATGGTCTTATGGATAAGTATCCTCAGATTGTTGAGGCTATGGGCGATACAGTCGCAAAGGGCGGTTTCGGAACATCCGTAACACCTGTTTCCCAGTTCTACTTCCAGCAGGCTTTCAACAATGTTATGTTCGGACCTTGGAAGAAGATCGCAGAGGGCTACGGAAAGATGGTTCTCGGCTACTTCGGAAAGACTCCTGTCGCTCCGGATCCGGAAGTCGTGAAGGCTGCAGCAGCACAGCTCAAGCTCGAGCCTACGACTGAAAAGGTCGTTGATATCAACGATAAGAATCCGAACAAAGGCATCGAAGCTGCGAAGAAGATGCTTGAGGAAGCAAATCTCCCGATCAATGACGAGAATATCTTCATCGCATCAACCTGTAAGGAAAAGGGAATCCTCTATCTCACAGGCAAGGCAAAGGTCAATGGCGTCAGGCTCAAGAGCCAGGAGAAGAAGGCAGAGGCACCAGCTGCTGCTAAGAAGGCTTCCAATGGCGAATACACAGTCACAGTCAATGGAAAGGCATATGGCGTCAAGCTCGATGCGAATACAGCTGTTGTCAACGGAGTTTCCTATCCTCTCTCAATTGCTGACGGAATCGCAGCACAGGCTGCTCCTGCACAGCAGGCAGCTCCTCAGCAGGTTGTCGTAACAGGCTCTGAGGAGATCAAGGCTCCGATGCCGGGTCTCGTGCTCCGTGTCAACGTCAAGGTCGGCGACACTGTTAAGAAGGACCAGGTCGTGATGGTCATGGAAGCTATGAAGATGGAGAACGAGATCTATGCTCCATGCGATGGTGTTGTATCATCCATCCCTGTCTCACAGGGCCAGCAGCTCCAGTCCGGCGAAGTCCTCATGACAATCGGCGGCGTTGCAGTGGCAGCTCCAGCCCCACAGCCGGCTCCAGTACAGGCAGCACCTGTTCAGGCAGCTCCCGCAGCACAGCCTCAGGTCGCAGTAACGGGCTCTGAGGAAATCAAGGCTCCGATGCCGGGTCTCGTGCTCCGCATCAATGCAAAGGTCGGCGACACTGTTAAGAAGGACCAGGTCGTGATGGTCATGGAAGCTATGAAGATGGAGAACGAGATCTATGCTCCATGCGATGGTGTTGTATCATCCATCCCTGTCTCACAGGGTCAGCAGCTCCAGTCTGGCGAAGTCCTCATGACAATCGGCGGCGTTGCAGTAGCAGCTCCAGCTCCACAGCCGGCTCCAGTACAGGCAGCACCTGTCCAGGCAGCTCCCGCAGCACAGCCAGCTCCAGTACAGGCCGCAGGTGCAGGCACTGAGATCAAGGCTCCGATGCCGGGTCTTGCACTCCGCTTCAATGTCAAAGTCGGCGATGCAGTCAAGAAGGATCAGGTTCTCATGGTCATGGAAGCCATGAAGATGGAGAACGAGATCTATGCTCCATGCGATGGCGTGGTAAAGCAGATTCTCGTAAACCAGGGTGATCAGATCTCTGCAGATACAGTGCTGATGATCATCTAAAGGAGAGCTAACCAGATGGACGCAATAGTAAATGGACTTATGCAGCTCTGGACATCAACAGGAATCTTCGGGTTCCTGTTCCCGGATGCTGTCATAGAAATGTGGGGAGATGGGGCAACAGCTGCAGGTGCAGTAGGACCTGGCTGTGCCATCATGATCCTTGTTGGATTCCTTCTCCTCTATCTTGCAATCAAGAAGGGATTCGAGCCTCTGCTTCTCATTCCTATCGCAATGGGATGCATACTCTCCAATATTCCTTCTGCATTCATAGCATCAGTGGACCCGACATCCGGGGATGCAGGCTTCATAAAGATTCTCTATGATGCCGGTATCGAATCAGGACTTTTCCCTGTGCTTATCTTCATGGGTGTAGGTGCAATGACAGATTTCGGACCGCTCATCGCTAACCCGAAGACACTGCTTCTCGGTGCGGCTGCTCAGCTCGGAATCTTCACAGCCCTCATCGGCGCTCTGCTCCTCTCATTCATTCCTGGAATCAACTTCAATCTCAATGTTGCAGCTTCCATCGGAATCATCGGAGGTGCAGATGGACCTACAGCTATCTACGTAACAAGCCGTCTTGCCCCTGAGTATCTTGGCTCAATCGCTGTAGCCGCATACTCATACATGGCACTTGTTCCTATCATCCAGCCACCTATCATGAAGGCTCTTACAACAGAGAAGGAAAGGAAGATCAGGATGCAGCAACTCAGACCGGTATCCAAGCTCGAGAAGATCATCTTCCCGATCATGGTCATCACAGTCTGTGCTATCCTCCTTCCATCAGCCTGCCCTCTCATCGGAGCTCTCATGTTCGGCAACCTCGCAACTGAGTGCGGAGTCATCAAGAGACTTTCCGATACGATGCAGAATGCTCTGATGAACACTGTTACTATCTTCCTCGGACTCTCTGTCGGATCGAAGATGGCTGCAGACAAGTTCCTCAACCTTGAGACACTCGGAATACTCGTTCTCGGAATGGTTGCATTCGGCGTAGGAACAGCTGGCGGTGTTCTCCTGGCGAAGCTCATGAACAAGCTTGACCCGAAGCACCCTGTAAATCCTCTCATCGGATCTGCCGGTGTTTCTGCTGTACCTATGGCAGCCCGTGTTTCCAGCAAGGTCGGACAGGAAGCAGATACCCAGAACTTCCTTCTCATGCATGCTATGGGACCGAATGTATCCGGTGTTATCGGATCAGCAGTTGCTGCTGGTGTGCTCATCTCTGTAGTACCTACAATGATGGCTGCCATCTGATAGATAAATACGTCAGATATTGCGAAGGCCGCTCTACGGAGCGGTCTTCTTCATTGCTTGTTCCGGCTAATTCAGAATGCTCTTCCATCCTTATGTTTCGCAGGATCTGCATCTGGAGGTACTCTGGACATGAAAAATACTTCTATTTATTCGTTAAATGAACAATGATGCCTTCTGCCGGACTTGCCAATGGACATTATCTCCATGCTAGAATTCCATAGAGGGGATAAATGGGAAGAGCACGGAAAGATACTGTAATTTCTTTATTCATAAATGCGCTGCCTGTAATAGCATTCTTCATATCCTCATTCTTCCTGCTCTACTTCTTCTTTGGCCTCCACTACGTTGTAGCAGTTCCGCCGATGGCTGCATTCTTCAATGCAGAGAGAAGAAAACCTTCAACGAAGTATTCTCTTCTGATCTTCCATGAGACACTCCTGCTGATTCTCGCATCACTTGGATCACTGAACATATGGATTGTGACGCTTCTGAATATCCTTGTGCCATTCGTGTTGGTCTTCACGCAGAGCTCACAGTTCAATCCGAAGGGCTACTACACATATATGCTGCTGTTCGTCTATATGTCCTTCGTTCCTGCAAGGGATGCAGAGGAATTCATCCTCATGCTAGTATCCCTATGGCTTCTTACAGCATATATGGGTGCCCTCCTCTTCTTTATCAGGAAGAGAGCAAAAGGCATACATAATGAGAAGATCTCTGTACAGGAGCTCTTGAAAGAGCTTTCTGATCTCACACGCCTTATGGTAAGCGAAGACAGCAGTACAAAGCCCAGGATACACTTCTGGACATTGATGCACAGGATATCCGATGGAAGGAAGAGCTTCTCAGCCATGAGTACGACTGATACACAGATCGAGAATATGATGTCTACCCTGCTGCAGCGCTTTTCATATATGCTCTCAGAGTATGAATGGCATAAGGATCTTGATATCATTCATACTGCAGAGCTTAAACGCCTAGCAGAATTCCTTGATGAGACTTCAAAGGCAATCGGAACACCATGGCAAAGCGAATGCATTGAAAAAGCTGACTATATCCTCGATACCATGCGGCTTCCTGAAGGGCGTATCAGGATTTTCATACGCAGCATCCTGCACATGATCGGATATATGCTTCATGCTCTTGATGATGATAAAGCCATGGAGAGAAGAAGAATCAACTGGAGGAATATAGGCCATGAAATCGCGATACGGTTCACAAATGAATCATTCGAGATGAGGTTTGCCATGCGTCTGGCAATCGTTATGGCCTTAAGCGGCATAGCGAACTATCTCCTGCCCACTACTCATTCATACTGGATACCGCTCAATGCATTCCTGCTGCTGCAGCCAAGCTCCGAGGATAGCAGTTATCATATGATGACAAACCCCCTGGGGACATTCATCGGATGCCTCATTGAGTACATTATCTATCCATTCCTTCCAGGAGTTGGAGGAGAGATGGCATTTGCCCTCATCATGATATCCTTGATGTACTGCTCTGTCCCAGGAACATGGTACCACCCCGCTTTCCACACATGCTATACACTCACCCTCGCATTGATGACTCTGGGGGAAACAACAGCTATCACATTGAGACTGCTCTATCTTGCTATTGCATTCTGCATCGTATTCATCGTAAACAGGTTCTTCTTCCCCATAAGGCAGACATCCCAGTTCAGATACAGCATCAAAGCCCTGTTCCGACTCCACAACAGCTACTGGAACATAATCAGAAGGGGTCTTGTATCGGAGACGGATCTCTCCGTATCCACGGATATCCTCACAGACTTCCATATGTACTTCGAAGCAGCTGAGACATACATGAGAAAGCATACAGAACAATCATTCGCAGAGCTTGAGAACGCATTGATAATTCTCTGGCATATGTTCGCCGAACTTGAACAGATACATTATCTGGTACGGATCAAGAGCATCCAGAGCAATGAGATAGAACAGGTCCTGCACCTTATAACAGCCATACAGAAGGATTTCTATCCCATTATCAGGAAAGAGGACTTTCCTGCTCTGTATGCAGAGCTAAGGCTTCAGCATAATGACATTGCCTATGTCATAGGTGACTACCTTAAAAATGCAGAGAAGCTACTGGACTACAAAGAAAGCATTCCATTCATATGACGATGACTGACAATGCAACTGAATCCAGACATATTATCTGCAAAAATTCAAAAACTTTTTTCATCCAGAAGCTGTCAGAAAAGCCTACTTAGCGCGTAAAAGATATAGGAGCTATTGAAAAGCATATATGCTCCTAAGGGAGGCCTATATGGCAATACTGAGCATGAAGGAGAAGCTTGAG